>JAGQPD010000419.1 GCA_020426865.1 Planctomycetales bacterium | reverse complement strand
AACATCTGCACCAACCAGGGCCTGTTCGCGTTGCGCGCCGCCATCTACCTCTCTCTGATGGGTCCAACGGGAATGCGGCAAGTCGCCGATCTCTGCCTACAAAAGTCGCACTATGCCGCAAAACAGCTCGCGCACAGCGAACGCTGTGAGCTGCCGTTGGACCGTCCGTTCTTCAAAGAGTTCGTTGTGCGCGATAAACAGGGGGACGTTGCCGAATTGTTGGCAACAGCCCAGGCCGCTGGAATCCTGGCCGGTGTTCCCCTGGGAACCTGGTATCCCCAACGCGACGACTGCTTCCTCGTCGCCGTGACCGAACAACGAACGAAACAACAAATCGATGCCCTGGCACAAACATTGAGTGCGACCAACAGCACGGAGGTGACTTCGTCCTATGCGTAACCAACAAGCGACACAACTGCTGTTTGAACTCTCCCAACCCGGGCGATCGGCCGTCGTCATGCCGCCATGCGACGTCCGGCCCCAGGAGATGATCGAAATGTTGCCCGAGCATCTATGCAGCGATCAGCCGCTGCCGTTGCCGGAATTGGCGGAGCCCGACATCGTACGACACTTTACGAACTTATCGACGTTGAATATGTCGGTCGATACACATTGCTATCCACTTGGATCCTGCACGATGAAATATAATCCGAAGCGCAACGAACGAATCGCAGCGTTGCCGGGATTCGCTCACATTCATCCGCTGCAAGCTGACAGTTCCGCGCAAGGCATGTTGCAATTGCTGTACGAATTGCAGCAGATGTTGGCGGAAATTGCCGGATTGCCGGCGGTCTCGCTGCAGCCCGCCGCGGGCGCTCAAGGGGAAATGGCGGCCCTGATGGTGGCCAAAGCCTATTTCCGCAATCGAGGCGAAATACGAACGCGCGTGCTGACACCCGACAGCGCTCACGGTACCAACCCCGCCAGTGCCAGCATGGTAGGATTCGAAACGACCACGATCAAGAGCGGCCCGCGTGGTTTGGTCAATATGGATGATCTGCGGGAAAAGCTGGACGATCGTACCGCCGTATTCATGATCACCAACCCCAATACGCTCGGATTGTTTGAAACGCAGGTCGCCGAGATCGCTCGACTCGTCCACGAAGTCGGTGGCCTGATTTATCTGGACGGCGCGAACATGAACGCCATCATGGGCATTGCCCGGCCAGGTGACTTTGGCGCCGACATGATGCACTTCAATCCACACAAGACCTTTAGCGGTCCCCATGGCGGCGGTGGCCCCGGTGCTGGACCTATTTGTGTCACCGAGGATCTCGCACCATTCCTGCCGACTCCGGTGGTCGTGGCCGATCACGCTTCGTCCGGGGAGAACGATTCAGCGACGTTTCGGCTGGACTACGATCGGCCGCTGTCGGTCGGTCGCGTCCGCAGCTTCTTTGGCAACGTAGGTGTGCTTGTGCGAGCGTACGCGTATATCCGCACACACGGCCCGGATGGACTGCGACAGGTCTCGGAAAATGCAGTGCTTAACGCGAACTATCTATTGAGCAAGGCGCAACATATTCTCCCCGTGCCGCATGGGAATCGCTGCATGCATGAATTCGTGGCATCGGCCAGTAGCCTGAAACGCGATAAAAAAATCTCGGCAATGGACATCGCAAAGCGATTGCTGGACTACGGCTTCCATGCCCCAACCGTCTATTTCCCGTTAACCGTTCCCGAAGCGATGATGATCGAGCCAACCGAGACAGAAAGCAAGGAATCGCTCGATGCGCTGGCCAAAATCCTCTTCCGGATCACCGAGGAATCGGCCGACCTGCTGCATGAAGCCCCACATTCGACAACGATCAGTCGCCCTGACGAGGTTACCGCGGCCCGCAATCCTGTCCTCAGCTGGCACGCAGGACTGGCAAATGACGACCTGTCGACTGATCATTGATCCGCCCACCAGCGGCGTTCGCAACATGGCAGTCGATGAAGTCTTGCTTCAATCGGCCGCTAACGACTCCGTTGCATCCCTGCGGTTCTACCGCTGGGAAGAAGCCACGCTTTCGTTGGGATACTTTCAGGCGGTCGGTGATCGCGTTGGCCATGCGGCCAGCGGCAAGTGCCCGTTGATACGACGAGCGTCCGGGGGCGGAGCGATCGTGCATGACCGGGAGTTGACGTACAGCCTAGCCCTTCCGGTCGCCGATCGCTGGTCAACCCGCTGCCAGGATATGTATACGCATGTACACTTATCGCTCATTACTGTCCTGCGGGAGGACGGGGTAGCAGCGGGGCTGTACGGCGGCGAGCGGGCGGGCGAACGGAGGGGATCCGGGGATGATGAGTTCGAGCCATTTCTGTGTTTTCAGCGTCGGAGTCAGGGGGATGTTGTGCTCGGCCAACACAAGATCGTCGGGAGTGCTCAACGGCGTTATCGCGGGGCGGTGTTGCAGCATGGTTCGATATTGTTGCGGACGTCAGACTGTGCTCCGGAACTAGAGGGGCTATCCGAAACGGCGGGCCGCAGGTATTTGGCGGAGGACGTGATGGACCGGTGGCTGCCGCGGCTATCCGGGGCCTTGAACATTACATTCCGGCGCCAAACGCTTGCAGAGCGGGAGGAAGAAAGGGTAAATTGTCTGGCCGAGGAAAAGTATGGTCAGGCGGGGCACACACAGCGCCGATAACCAATGCGTGGGGTTCTTGGCGTCGGCGGGTCCAGTCGGCAAAACATGCGAGATTCGTTGCATTTTTGACTTGATCGGCCGTTCTAGATAACATTATAAATAGCCGCCACAACGAAGGGTGGGTCTTGAGGCTTGCCGGCTGAAAGCAGTGCTGGCATTTGCGGAACAGAAGAAGAGCTGCGCGGTCGGTCACCTCTGCTGGAAGGTTGCGACGGGTGCTGAGATCGGCGAGGAGCGTAGCGGAATACGACTTGGTGTTTTCCAGGCATAGGACGATCCGATGATACAAGCGAAGTTGAAGGTCACGAAAGGTTCGAGTGCGGGGAAGGAGATTCCTATTTCCAAAGCGCAGTTCGTGATTGGTCGTGCCGATGGATGCCATTTGCGTCCAAACAGCGACGCGATCAGTCGTCGACATTGCGCAGTATTGATGCGTGATGACGGTGTCTATGCAAAGGACTTAGGCAGCCGCAATGGCACGTTCGTCAACGATGTGCAGATCACCGGAAAGCAGAAGCTTGAGCATGGTGACATGTTGCGAGTTGGGCCGATCGGTTTCGAGGTTATCTTGGTTGGCGCAGCGGAGCAGGTATCGCACAAGGAGAGTTCCACGCCGGCGGTTTCGGCCCAAGGACCGGCGGCTGGTCCAAGTCGACCGAGCGACAGTCGACCGAGCGACAGTGGTATGATCAGCGAATGGCTGCAAGACGACAACATGTCATCTTCGTCGACCTCTGACGATCGGACTCGGCACTTTGTCCTGGACGAAACAAGCAAGTCGGTAACGCACGACACGGTGGAAGCGAGCGCTGAGACGACGAAGATTGTAAAGAAACGTCAAAAGCCGGAGAAGAAGGAACCGGGCAAGCTGCCGTTAAATGCGCGAGAGCAGGCGAAGGATTCGCAAGAGGCGGCAGCAAAGATGCTGCGAAAAATGTTCAATCGCGGGACATAACACAATCGGGCACGTGGGTCGGGGACACATGTCGATATCGAGCACGACGACGACCGGACAGGACTTGCACACTCAGGTCAGCGGAAGCCTGGCGGGAGACCAGGGCGCGATGCGGGGACTGGTGGACCGGTTCCGGGATCGTGTTTTCTCCTTGTGCTATCGGATGCTGGGTCACCGACAAGATGCCGAGGATGCCGCTCAAGAGACGTTTGTGCGGATGCTGCGTCACTTGCACCGCTGGGATTCGACGCGTGACTTCGAACCCTGGTTGCTCTCAATTGCTGGCAACCGCTGCCGCACGATGTTAGGCCGCAGGATGCGGCGCTCCGATCATCAGCTACACAACCCTGACAATGCTGTCGCCGCCAATCCGGACCACCATGCCGCACGCCAGTTGAGCGAAGAGGTCCGACTGGCACTTGACGACGTCGCCCCCAGGTGTCGTGAGGCATTTCTTTTGTTCCATGACGAGCAGCTATCTTACATGGAGATCGCGGAACGCTTGGATTGTCCGATTGGGACGGCCAAGACGTGGGTCCATCGAGCGCGACGAGACCTCATGCGACGTTTGATTGACCGCGGCGTGATCGAGGAGAATTCCCATGCGATGCGTTGAATTCGAACGTCGGTTGCATTGGTTGCTGGACGAACGACTCCACCCGGAAAACGACAGCGAATTGTTATCACACGTGCTCGTGTGTGCTCGATGTGACGAAATGCTGCTCGCACAGCGGCGCCTTTTCAGCGGATTGGAGAGTATCCCGGGAACGTCGACGGTGGACGAGCACAAGACCGCGTTGCGGCTTGAGCGACCGATGCCTCCTTCGGTGCCTCAATCAACGTCATGGTCTCGCTTGAGCATTGTCTTCGTGGCTTCGGCCGCTGCCGTGTTCCTGATGGCGGTCGGACTGCCGCTGTTGCGGTCCGGAGACGCTTCGCGGCCCTTACCCTGGGCGACTGCCGGGACCTCCACAACATTGGCCTATTCGAATCAAGGAGTTGCGGCGACATCGCTCGATGTTGGCCAGGCAATCGTCCATCCGGTGGAACAATCTCCGACACGGGAAAGCTCGCAGCATTCGCTCCTGGAATTCGACTTATCAACGTTCGATCGCCTTGATCTGCGCAGGATCCCCTACCCTGCACCCGTTATCGCCGGGACCTCTCTGATATCGCACGCCGACAATTTAACCGGCAACACGCCTTGGGTAGCACAAGTTCCCAGCGAATTGGAGCCGATTGCGACGTCGCTAAAGAGCGCTATCTCCGTCTTCTATTCGTCGGTATCGATGCCACGAAAACCGACAAGCAATCAACCGCAAGCGATGGATATCCGGGTCTTGGAATCGGTGGTCTAGCGAACAAGTCACATTGCATCACGTGACGGTTGCCAACAATTCGCGTGGCCGTTCAAACTCCGGATTGATTCGAATAGCCTCTTGCAGGTTTTCAATTGCCAGGTCGACGCGGTTGAGCTCGAGCAG
>JAGQPD010000418.1 GCA_020426865.1 Planctomycetales bacterium | reverse complement strand
CAGCGCGTCGAGTTGGCCGCTCAGCGATTGCGCGAGATGGGGTTGAACGTCATCATACCGGCCACGGCGTATCGAGCCGATGGTTACCTGGCGGGGGCCGATGGTCATCGTGCAGCGGAACTAATGTCAGCTTTCGAGCGTGACGACGTACAAGCGGTGTTTCCCGGCACCGGCGGCTATGGATCGATGCGCATTTTGGATGCCTTGGATTTCGCGAAGATTCGACAGCACCCCAAAGTCTTCGTTGGCTTCTCTGACATTACGGCGTTGCACATCGCGATCCATCAGCGGACAGGGCTCGTCACCTTCCATTCCCCCAATCCGATTTGGGGGCTTGGAAGCGACACTAACTTGTCACCATTATCGGCACACTGGTTTTGGCGCGCGATTCATCGAAACGCTTATCGTCCGCCACACGGAAGACCGGCGGAAGGTTATTTGATTTCGGCGACGTTGCCCACCACCAACCTGGCACAACTGTCTGGCGACAGCCGCCAGCTCGATTGCGGTGCCCATCCACCAATAACACTGGTCGGCGGAAGGGCGCGGGGGGAACTGACGGGAGGAAATTTGTCGCTAGTGGCCGCCACGATGGGAACCCCCTACGAGATCGACACCATGGGAAAGCTCCTATTCCTGGAAGATGTCGGCGAAGCACCTTATCGCGTCGATCGAATGCTACAAACATTGCAACTTGCTGGCAAATTGAAACAGGCTGCCGGTATCGTGCTCGGACAATTCACACGCCGCGACGACGAGCCCCTCGATCAATACACGACGACGATGGAAGAAGTCTTGACCGGCCATTGCAAAGGTTTGGGAATTCCGGTCGTCATGAATTTTCCTGTCGGTCACGATCCCTGTAACATCACATTGCCGGTCGGGATCCCCGCGGAACTGGACGCCGACGGCCTGACGATTCGATTGTTGGCTTGTCCGACCCGGTGAATCCACCGGCCAAAGTAATCTGGGCCGATAGGATACCTCCCCCGGTTCCCGGTTGCTCGCCAGGATGGATGGCTTTGTTTAGAATTGTCTAAGTTGGAGTTGGGATGGACGGGTTAGGCGGGTGGAAATCGGGCAGGTGGAATTGGAAGTGGACTTGGGGGTGCGTCGCCCGGAACCCAAGTTCAAGCCAAAAAATGTCTTGATCCGGGAATAAATTGCAGATACGACCGCGAAAAGATGGGGGTAAGGCCCCAAATTGTGACGACGACCGGAGGTTGGTGGTCGAAATGGATGAGGGGTGACGTTTGCCGCTGACGCAAGCTGAATTCGATGTCTTGGTCGATGAGCATGGGGTGGTGCTGTATCGGATGGCCTATCGCATGGTGGGGGACGCCCACGAAGCGGAGGACTTGGTGCAGGAGACATTCCGATCGGCGTGGACGAGTCGGGAGGGTTATGTAAGCGAGCGTGGTGGGCGAGCGTGGTTGGTATCGATCTTGCGGCGTCGAGCGGTAGACCGTTGGCGGCGGCGCAAGTTGCCGAGTGTTTTTGGCGGAGAGACGGAACTAGAGGTCGAGGTCCATGACCGGGATCCGGTGGCGGACACATACAGCGACGAGATGCAGCGGGCGTTGACAAAACTGCCGGAGGCGTTGCGAGAGACGTTGTTGTTGGTTGTGGTTGGTGAACTAACGCATCAGGAAGTAGCGGACATGTTGAGCGTGCCGTTGGGCACGGTATTGTCGCGAGTGAGTCGGGCGCGAGACCGGCTGCGACAATTTTTGGTATCCGAATCGACGAAGTAGCAACATGACGATCGATCGGTGCATGACCGCAAGGGCGACCAATAGCTGAGGATCCCAAGACCGTCGATGGGCGTGAGGGAGTAGGCGATGACCGACGCAAACAAAGACGCATGGTTGGATAATCGGCTTCGGGACGTACCGGTACCGGGCGGCATGTTAGCGCGGTTGCGGGACGTGCGCAACTGGGACGACCAGCACGTGGACACGGCCTTGTCTGAGGTGCCGATCCCGGCTGGATTTCGCGATCGATTGCGAAGTGCCACCGAAGAGATGGCGATCGACGACGCCCTGCGCGACGTCGCGGTGCCGATGCATTTGCTGCGTTCGCTGCGATCAGTGCGCCGAGCGCGAGCCTGGCGGTGGCACCGCGGATGGACGGCCGCGGCTGTGGCGGCGACGTTGTTGCTGGCATTGACGGCGACCATGTGGCGAAGCGCTCAAACGGGGCGCGGCGGCTCATCCGCCGTGACGTTGCTCGACGGGACCTCATCGGTTGACAGCGTCCATCCAGCGATGACGACGACGGCGACCGATCGCAGTTCAGTTGCGTCCTCGCCAGCGGACGGGGGCGCCGAACCGCGAACGGGCAGCGCGCGATCGCAAGTGGCAAGCGAAACAGACACCGGCGTGTCCGACGACAACAGCTCGACTGTTAGTGTCACGGGTCTGGATGCTACAAACGGATTGGGGTCGCCGGTAGGGGATTCAACGGCGTGGCATGGTTCTTTGGACTTAGTGGCGGGATTAATCCCCCGCGGAATTGAGCTGCCACTTTCGCCGGGGTACGACCGGGCATTTCTTTGGCAGTCCAACTCGCAGCCGCTCGTTCGGCTGGCAGCAGCTCGGGAATTGGCGACAATCGAATTGCCGGTCTGGAGTCGAACTGCCAGTTACGAAAACACCTTCGCATCGTTGGTACGTGATGTCAGTCCCGATACGGCGGCGATTCACGTGGAGGATTTCGTGGCCACGATGCAATACGGTTTTCCGCCCGGCCGAGGTGGTCCGGTATCGCTGTCGGTAACGGCAGGCGAGTCCCCGTTTGCTGGAAGTGGCAGGCGCGTGCTGCAATGGACCGTGGAAGCTCGCCGGGGAACTCCTGCGGCCGGACGACACAAGCGGCTGTTCATCTTGATTGACGAACAATTCACACAGGCCGACGCCGCGCTCCAGCGACACATGGCCGCCACCGCCTTGCATCGCCTCTCCGCACAGATGGGGTCCAATGATCGGTGCTGGCTGCGAATATTGCGGAGTGAGCAGGCCGAATTGCTGGCCGATGCGGATGCCAACGCCATGGCGAAAATTGCCGACTGGTGGCAATTCTTGGATGCGAGGCAACAGACGGTAGGAACCGAATCAAGCGGAACGGATCGGGCGCTGTTGTGGCAGGAAGCGGTAACGTGGATGAGCATTGGGTCGGCAGCAACAGACACCGCAGCCATGGCCCCGCGGGCTGACATTGCCAGCACGGTGTTGTTGCTGACCGACACGAGCCATGGAGCCGGCGTGACGGCGGCCGCCCCCGATTGGACACAATTGGCGGATGAGTTGACCGAGGCTGCCACGGTCCACGTGCTGGATCTGGGCGGAACGGCATCGTTGCCTGTGGAACAATTCCCAGACACTGCACAGGAACGACAACCATCCCCGGATCGTGTGGCCTACACGACGATCAACTCGGCCGATGAACTGGTCGGAAACATGGCCACCGCGATTGCCGATGGCCAAGCCGACGTGGCGGATCAGGTGCGGCTGCAAATCTCATTCAATCCACAGGTCGTCGCTGCGTATCGGTTAGTGGGGCACGAGCCGGAGCTCACCGGTTGGCTACCGGCGGCGAAGGTGGCCACATTGAAAGCCGGCCAGGTCGCCACGTCGCTGGTTGAGGTGGAGCTTATTGGAGGTGCCGCAGACGCGACGGTTGCGACCGGGACGCTCACGTGGCGTGACAGCCAAAACGGCCGGCAGCTGCACGCTCAGGCTCGCGTTTTGGTCGCCCAGACGCAAGGAATGGGGCAACCGGAGTTGCGTTGGGCAGTGGCAGCCGCCGAGGCGGCGGACGCGTTGCGCGACCCGGGACCGGTTGTGAAAACACGGAAACGGATCACAAGTGTCCTGGCGCATTGTGGGGCGTTAGCTGGCCAGCCCGATCGGCCTGAGTGTTGGGAATCTTTCCTACAACTGCTAGAATCCGCAGGAAATCGGCAGCGTTAGGGCTTCGGCCGCATCATCGACGGACCGGACAAAGGTCTGCCATCTTGAAACAACCAACCTAGCTTCGTAAGTTGGAAGGTAGGGAGTCACGAGTGCGACCAGTCCGGAACCTGGCGCACGGCCGGGAGGCTCGAATCTGGTCGGCCGAATTGGGGCGACGATCGGCGACCTCGTTTTCGCGCGACGCGTAGTTTAGATGATGCAACGAAGACAGCCGCAGGCCCGAAATGCCGCTGCATACCTGATGACGGTATGCGCCATGATCAGTGTGTGGTTGGCGGTATCGGCGATTGGTTTCGGGAAGGAGCCAGCGGAGGAGTTTTTGCAGGGGCTACGTGACCGCGGGTACTATGACTTGGCGACGACGTTTCTGGAGCGGGCGGGCGAGAATCCGTTGATCGACGAGGAATTCCGCACGCGGCTTGACTACGAGTTGGGGGTCAACCTTCATCTTTCGGCCGTCGCGTCGAACAACAGCGAGGCGCGCGATCAGTTATTACGTGCGGCCGATCAGCGACTGCTGCAGTACCTGACCGAGCATCCGCGGGACCCGTTGGCAGGGGCCGCGACGTCGCGGCGGACCCGGGTGGCACAGGACCGAGCCACCTTGTCGTTGTTGCTTTATCAGCGAGCGACGGACCCGGCCAAGAAAGCTGACCTGCGGGCGGACGCGGAGCGATGTTTCCATAACGCAATCGAGATTGCCAACACTCGCATTTCGCAATTACGTGAGTGGTTGACGGTCGAACGCACAAAACCCCCGAACGAACGCAGCACAGAGATGACACGCCAGTGGCAAAACGAGTACGTCGAGACTCGCATGAACCTGGCAGAGACGATCTACAATCGAGCGGAACTTGTCCGCGACAATTCGGACGCATATCGTCAGGCGATTACGGAAGCGGCCGGACAATTCAGTGAAATCTCGGAAAAATACCACAAGTATCGCTATGCATTGTATGCTGTCGCCTATGAAGGACGCTGCCATCAGTTATTGAACGACACAAAAAAGGCACTCAGCTTCTACGATGAGATCATTCAGCTGGACAACAGCAACGCTGCGATCTTGCCGCTGAAGTTGAAGACGTTGCAATGGGCGAGCGAGATCTGGAACAGCGATGACAACCGGCAGTACCAGCGTACGATTGACTATGTCGACCCATTGCTATCTCGTCTACGCCCGGACATGGCGGCCTCGCCGGACGCCCAGGGTGTGCGTCTGCAGTTGTCGAAGGCGCTCGTCGCACAGGCGGAATCCCTGAAGGGTCGCGAACGCAACAAGGTGTTGTTGGATGCGAGAAAGCACCTGATTACACTCAGTAAACACGCCGGTGAATTCCAGCGCGAGGCCACGCTCCTGCTCTCCAGCCTCAGTCGCACGGGCGACGATGGTGATCCCTCCTCCAGCAGCGGGCAAGTCGATGGGGATGCAGTGAATCCGCTGTTGAAATTCAGCAATTTCCCACAGGCCAAAGAGGCCACCGACGAGGTAATGGACGAGTTGGCAGGTATGGAAACGTTGGTGCGGATCGTTACTCCAAAACTGCAATCGACGAGTGACGAGGATCGGCGCCGGGAGATGCAGGCCGAGTTGGATAGAGCGGAAGCGGCACTTCCAGCATTACGTCGTCAGGCATTGCACGCATTCCGCAGTGCGTTGCAACTGGCTGGCCCAGAAATCTCGTCCGACGAAGTCAATTCCATGCGGGCCAACCTGGCCTACCTGTATCTTACGCAAGGGCAGTATCTCGAGGCGGCAGTGATCGCGGATTTCGTCGTACGGCGATTTGCCGACCACGCGGCAGCCCCGCAAACGGCACAGTTCGCGTTGAATGCATATTTGGAGTTATATGCCGCGGAGCCCAATGAAGAATTCCAAAAGGAGTGGTTGGACCGCGCCTCCAAGATTGCCCAATACACGGCCGACCGTTGGCCTCGCCGCAGCGAATCGATTGACGCGAGGGTGACACTAATCAACATTGCAATCACACAGCAGCGATTCGCCGAAGCACAGCAACAACTGCAGTTGATTCCGGCCGACTCGGACCGCCGTGGGACCGTCGAATTGACGATTGGGCAAGCGTTGTGGGTCGGATACCTTCGCGCGATGCAGGAGCGACGCGAAGGCAGTGCCGGCAATGTCGATCAACCGACCGACCCACAACTGGAAGAAATGAAGACCGCCGCGGAAGCCATTCTTCAGCAGGGGATCGAACGGATGCAGGTCAATGGTGCCAGTGAAACGCTCATACGTGCCACTTTGGCCCTGGCCGACTTGAAGGTCGATACAAGCCAGTTCGATGACGCCATCCAATTGCTGGAGGATCCCGCAACAGGACCGTTAACGCTTGCCAATAACCATTCGCCACTCCTGCAGGGTTCCGGGTTGACCGAGGCGACCTACCGCACGGCATTGCGAGCGGCGATCGCTCGCTTGCCGGAGGCGGCAGATCCGCAGGCGGCGATGACGGCGGCAATCAACACGATGGACCAACTGCGACAGGCGGTCGGAGATACCCCGGAAGGTCGAAAGCGATTGGTCGCGGTCTACATCCACCTGGCGGCCGATCTCCGCAAACAGATGGAACTGGCAACGCCGGAAGTCCGGCGGTCTCTCGCGGAGGGCTTTGAACTGTTCTTGCGGCAGGTCGGCGAGGGCTCGACAGAGACAAACGTATTGAGTTGGGTCGCGGAGACGTTTTTCAGTCTGGGCGAGGGATTCGCGTCGGGACAAAAGGAGTTACCACCTGAGGCGAAAACGTACCTGAATCGCGCTTTGGAGTCGTACCAACGTTTGCTCGAACATGTCGAGCAAGCTCCGGAAACGACGGAAGTCTCGCCTGAAATGGCCGACCAAATTCGCGCTCGGATAGCGGCCGTGCTGACCAGACTTGGCCAGTTCAAAAACGCGCTGGACACCTATCAAGAGATTCTTTCTCGTCACGAAATGTGGTTACACATTCAAATAGAAGCTGCCAGGGTATATCAGCAGGGCGCGGTCACGGGAAAGCCTTCCCTGTACGATCAGGCTGTTTTGGGCGGCCGTCCGAATGCCCAACGTCAAAACATTATTTGGGGTTGGAACAAGATCGCCAATATCGCCGCCCGACAGATGCTGAGAGGCCCGGAATACAAGACGCGGTTTGCCGAGACGTTTTTCGAAGCCCGGTATAATCTGGCATATTGCCGGTACCAACAGGCGATGCGCGAAGCAGAGCGCCGCGAAGAACTGTTGACGCGTGCCGAGCAGGCAATCGCCGCGACGGCTCGCAACTACCCCAACTTGGACAATGGCAAATGGCGGACCTCGTTCGACCAGCTGTTAAAAACCATTCAGCAGTTGCGAGGTCAGGCGATGGACGGATTAAGGGCGTTGCGTTAGCGGGCATGTCGATCGCTAACGCGATCGTAACACGATTGAAGAGATGATGATGATCACGAAAACAATTCACGCCGATAGAAAACGCCATGACTTACGGCGGAGCGCGTCTTTCCAATCCTTGGCGGCGGTATTGACAGCAGTACTATGCGCCTGCTCGACACGCGTTTGGGCCCAGCAATCGCTCGATACGATTACCAACAGCCGCGGTATTGGCGAAAAAGGCATGATCGTACAAACCAGTCCCACTGAGTTAACGATGTCAGCGGCTGGGAAAGAAAAGCAGTACGCGCTGGACGACGTTCGCGATTTCTATTTTGGTGACGAACCGGCAGAGATGCGTCGCGCACGCGGACAGATTAAGGATAACCAGGTGGAATTAGCATTGGAGGAACTCGAAAGGATCGATGCCAGTACGATCTCGCGGGAATTGGTGAAGGAAGAATTGGAGTTTCTGATCGCGCATACCCGCGGGCGGATTGCGTTGAGCAGTGGTCGCGAATTGGGAACGGCCGTAAAATCCGTGCGAGATTTTGTGACGGCCCACCGCAACAGCGCCCACTACTTTGCCTGCATCGACCAGTTGGGGCAGCTAGCCGCGGCTAGTGGGCGATTTGACGTTGCCGAACGATTCTACGACGAGTTGGGCAAGGTTCCTTGGACAGCGCAGAAGTTGCGTGCTGATGTACTCCGCGCCGATGCTCGGCGTTTACAGGGCGCCAACAAACTGGCACAAGCTAAGGAGCTGTACGACAACGTCATTGGATCGCGAGAACCGGGGGAGGAGGCCGAGCTGCAACGGAATCTGGCGATCGCGGGAAAGGCGATTTGTGAGGCACAGCTTGGTCAACCGCAAGCGGGGATCGACGCCGTCCAGGCGTTGATCGAGCGGAACGATCCGCAGAACACGCACCTATTTGCCCACGCCTATAACGCCCTGGGGGCCTGTGAGCTGGCTGCGGGCCGTAAGGTGGATGCTTTGTTGGCGTATCTGCACGTGCACATTCTGTTCTATCAAGATCGCGAGACGCACGCCGAAGCGTTGTACTACATCCAGCAGCTGTTTCAGGATGAAGGTTTTGCCGACCGTGCTCAACAGATCCGCAACCTTTTGAAGGAGAGCTACCCGTCTAGCTACTGGGCGCAGAAATAACCGGGTGCCAGCAAACATCACGTGACCAGCTCTTTTCTGCGATTTTGCTCACATATTTCCGAATCTGGCGATTCAAATTAGAATAAACTTATCACCGTTGCCAACGCTTCGGCACACTCCGTGGGTGGTCCTCCCACGGTAGACAGGAACAGGAGAATCTCATGCATCACGGCTTTTACCTGGGCTCAACCCGCAACCTCCGTATGCGGCGTCTGCCGCTCTTTCTCGTTTTGAGCCTAGTCATCCTTGCCTGCTCGCAGCTCCTTCACGCTCCTTCTTTGACGACCTCTGCGCACGCACAAGACGACGAAGGGTTTGCCGAACCAGCGGGAGAACCAGCGGCCGATCCTGCTCCCCCAGCGGGCGGAAACGGGGGTACCAAGGCACCGGCCAACAACAGTGCTCCCCGCAACAGCGCCGATCAAGAGAGCTTGCTCGGGTGGTATTACAAAGCCCTGGGGTGGTTCTATTCGCTGGTCTTCCTCGGTCTTTCTTTCACGCTTGTCGCCTTGGTGATCATGAATATCTTATCGGCGCGACGCGAAAACGTCTGTCCGGTCCAGTTGGTCGAAGGCTTCGAAGCGCATCTGAATGAGCGTCGTTATCAGGAAGCGTTTGACCTGGCGAAGGCCGACGAATCGTTCTTAGGCCAAGTGCTGGCGGCCGGTCTAGCAAAACTCTCGTCGGGATATGCTCAATCGATCGAGGCGATGCAAGAGGTCGGCGAAGAAGAAAATATGAAGTTGGAACATCGTCTCAGTTACATCGCGTTGATCGGCACATTAAGCCCAATGGTGGGTCTGTTGGGGACGGTGCAAGGGATGATCAAATCGTTCCGCGTGATCGTCGTCTCCGGTGCGTCGCCGGATCCTCGCGAATTGGCTGACGGCATTTCGACCGCTTTGATCACGACGCTATTTGGTTTGTTCATCGCGATTCCGGCCATTGCCATCTACAACATCCTGAAGAACCGCGTATCGCGGCTGGTATTGGAAGTGGGGATACTCAGCGAGGGATTGATGAGCCGCTTTCAGAATGTCGGCGACAAGAACGGTTAGGCACACGGGGAGTAACGCGGATGCGATTTCGCAAGTCTCACGAAACAAAGGTCACCGAAGGTGATCTCACGCCGATGATCGACATGACGTTTCA
>JAGQPD010000417.1 GCA_020426865.1 Planctomycetales bacterium | reverse complement strand
TCTCACCGCCAGTCGCCCCTTCGCGGCGGCGACCACCGACAAGAGTACGCGCGATCCAGCCAACGCTAAGACGACGAGCAGCAGCGATTGCATGAACTCCGCTGCCGGACCACCCCCGGCGGGCTTGGCCAGTACGCCGTCCACAAGATACTGCTGCAATTTGGGTGGCACCAGCTCGGCAAGGACCCCGACAACGGTCAATGCCGTCAACAGATAGGCTCCCCGCGCCTGTGGCTTTATCAGCTCCCATACTCGCTGCAAAATCGCACCACGCGGCAAGCACCGTGGGCATGTCTCACCGACGGACGACAATCGCAGGCCACACGCGGGGCAGCGACGATGGTCGACCTCCTCTTCCGGATGAATTGTCAATGTACCTGTTGAACGGAGCTGTTCCAGCTTCACTGCCAGCTTGTGAAAGCGTTCGTGAAGCGCGTTGGAGAATCGCAACAGGTCGATCCAAACGCCTTCGCGCTGTGCCTGCAAGACGCCCGAGCCGACACCGGCCGTGACGCGAAATTCTTGGAGCTCGGGCAAAGGCAAGGTCAACGCTATTGCTAGTGACAGCTCGGTTGTCTCTGGTTCACGCACGATCGACAATCGGTCTTGCGCGACGATGAGCCAATGTCGAAGCGGGGCACCATCCAAGCCAATGTCAGAGTTTGTCGACAACAAAACAGGGCGGTGATTCAATCCCGCCAGATCCAAACACCTCAGCACTTCGGCTGGGGCATCTTCTTTTAGCACTTTCGGCAACTCCAAAATTCAGGGGCAGATGGATGGAAGTCCGTCCGGCGACGGTTCGTGTGATTGGGTCACACGACAGCGCGAATTATAGAGTTGCGTTCAGAGGAGAAAAGGATTTTGTGCAAGTTCTTTTCGAATCGGTACATTTGGGGGGGATCACACGAGATTGCGAGCGCCCCAGAGTCGGGCGACCATCAGTACGAAGACGGCGGCACCGACCATCATCAGCGATACGGCAACCGCGGCTTCGAGATCGCCGATGCTCAGCTCGAGAAACACCGTCGTGGAGAGTACTTCGGTTTTGTTGCGGGTCGCACCGGCGAAGATCAATAGTGGTCCGAATTCCCCGAGTGCTCGGGCCCAGGCCATGGTCCCGGCGGTGATCATGCCCTGCCAGCTGCGCGGGAACACAACCCATGCGAAAGCCTGTGCTCGGCTGCATCCCAGCGTGAGGGCAACTTGTTCTTGACGGCGATCAATCTGATCGTAGGTGAACCGCATCGTCCGAATTGCAAATGCCGCCGCGACCATGAATTGCGCGAGAATAACCCCCGGGACTTGATAGACGACCCAGCGGCTGAAGAAGCGAAATGGTGCAAATTGAAACAGGATCAATAGGCTCAGGCCAATCACCAGCGGAGGAAGGACGATCGGGATATCGAGCAGAGCATCGAGGAAACTACTGCCCGGGAAACGGTATCGAGAGAGGACATATCCCAGCGGAACGGCGACGACTACGGAGAGAATGGCGGTAAACAGGCAGGAGATCATTGTCAGCTTGAGCGAGTAACGGATCTCTGGTTTGTTGAGCGCTGACACAATGGGCAAGAACGGGCGTAGGATTCCGCTGGCCCACTGCCATCCGGGAGGCAGTGCCACTTGATCCGCCGCGGCGGACTGTGTCATGTAGACGACATCGGCGGCCAGCATGCCAAGCAGGAAGACGACGTAGACACCGCCGATGGCAGTCAATAACAGGAAGAACGGCGCGTCGGAAGGTGGCCGGTGGATTCGGCGATCCGGCTCAAGGGTGGCCAGGCGGTGTTCGGGAGCGTTTCCTTGATCGGAGCTAGCAGCCATATGCCTGATTATTCGTTTGCGGCGGTCGAGGAAGAGCGATCCAACAGGAACTGAAACCCGGCCGATTCAAAATCACGAGCCGCCGCGGCGATGGAATCGAGCAACCGGTGCCCGAGTTGCTTGTGTTGGCTGGATTTGGCGATGGCAAACGGTTGAACGGCAATGGCCGCGTCCGAAGGGATTTCGATGGTATCCACTTTATCGGATTCGGCATTGGTATCGGTGGAATAGGCGAGCGCCGCGTCCACGGAACCGGTGGCCACGGTCGGCACGAGCATCGCGGACGAGGCGGTTTGAGTCACGACGTTTTTTATCACTGCGTCGTAGACCCCCTCCGACTGGAGCACATTCCTGGTCAACACGCCGATCGTGCATTGATCGGGTTGGCCGACCGCCACGCGAATTCCGGGTTTCGTCAAATCGTTCAATGAATGAATCTGTGATGGGTTTCCTTTAGGCACGGCGATGACAACGCGGGTATTGGAGACATTCACGTCGTCTTGGAACCACTCCTTGACCGACTCCAGGTAATATCGATCGCAGGCCATATAGGTATCGGGAAACCCGTTCGCACGACCCTGCTCGTGCATTGTTTTCATTTGTGCCGTCAAAATGCCACAGCCGTTGTAGACCGTGTTCACGACGGCCCCTTCACGCTGCTGAAACCGTGAGATTACGGCATCGACCGCCCGTCGATTCACGGCTCCACAGAAAAACGTCAATTCTGGAACCTCTGCCCAGGCATCGCCATCGACGACGACATAGCCGTGCTTGCTGATTTCGGCAAGTCCTTTGTCGCGTGCAGCGATGTAACGTGCCAGTCGCAACGCTGCCGTCGGGTTGGACGTCGAAGAGAGTACGCCAACCGCCACAAGTGTTGTACCTCCTTCGAGTTCTGGAACAGGTATGGCCTGCAGGTCAGGGTATAGAGGTAATGTGGTATCCCAGACGATGCCGGCGTCCACACTGCCAAGCTTGACGTCGTTGGCCACTTCTGGCACCGTCGGCTTAAAGACGCCTGTTCGTGTTACGTTGTCGCTGACACTCGACCAGATGCCGGCTTTTTCCAGCAACGTCCTTGTCGTGCGGCCAATCGCTGCTTGCTCGGGGCTGCCCAAAGCTGTAGTGACATCACTACGCAATAGATCCTGGATCGATTGAATGCCTTTCGGGTTTCCCTTGCGGACCACAATCACCGGTCGGATACGTGCCAGTGGCAGGATCTCACGAACCAAGCCGCGTTGCCGTCCTAGTTCGAGATAATCAACGTCGGCGGACACAAACAGATCACCAAGCTGCGATACTTCGATCTGGCTCAATAGTGTATTCGAACCGCCGTATTGCAGCTGCGTCGCGATCTCATATTCCAGTTCGTAATCGTCAGCTATTTTTTCCAGCGATGGGCGCATGCCCGCGGCACAGTACACCAGAAGCGGCCGGTTGTCGTCTTGCTCCGACGTCGTTGGCGAATTGCCTGAACGCCGGCGGGCTTCATCATGACGGTCATCTCGTGCAATCGTAGGTCGTCCCAGTCCCCATAGCATGAATCCAAGCAACGACAGAATCGCGGCGGCGGCGACCAACGCCAACACTGGGCCCGGCGATATCCTGCCCTCTCGAGGATGCCTGATCACTGCGCGTCCTGCTCCTGCGGTCGGTATTCACGTGCCAGGTCGTCCAGCGGACGAACCCAGACGTTGCGGAACCGCACCGCGTTTCCGTGATCCTGAAGGAACACCGGCCCCACGCCTGTCTTCAACTGATTCCCCCAGATCGCCTTTAAGTAAGGGGTCGTGCCGTAGCGAAATGGATGATAGACCGAGCGCGGTTCCTCGAATCGCGTATGGTCTTGAACCAGTTGGCCATTGAGCCACGCCGTTACCGTCCCGGGCTCAATGATCTTTCCATCGTCATTCCGCCGCGGGGCATGATAACGGATGTCATAAACCTGCCATTGGTCCCGTGGCCTTGCCGCGTTCACCAACGGTGGAGAAAAGCCATACAGCGCGCCCAAATCGTCCTGCGTCAACTGTTCCTTGCCGTAAGAATCGATGACCTGCAACTCGTAGTTCCCATGGATATAAATCCCGCTATTGCCACTCCCCTTCTCCGGCAACAGGAATTCGACATGAATATCCGCATCACGAAAATGCCACTTCGATACAATGTGATTCTTGTTACCACCGCCACGCGTTGAAACCAGCGAGTCATCCTGCCATGGCCAGTTGATCGCTTCGCCTTTCATGCTGAGGAATTGATGCTCCCCGTTTTCCAATAGGACTATCGCTCCTTCCGGCACGGGCACGGGAAGCGAGTCCTGAGAGGGCCGAAAGTCCTCCTCCGCCAAAACCGTCAAAGTTTGGATAGCAAATGACGACGCGGCGATAGCCAACAACAAAGATCTCCAGCGGTTCATCATCAGCGACTCCAGCGGGTTTTGAGGTGGGAGCGATTCTATTTCGCTGAGAACATGATTAACCATGCGGGCCGGATGATCAACTACCACAGCAGCTATTTCCAGATGATTTCACGAAAACACTACAATTTCGGAAACGTACCGTCGGACGTCATCGACTCTGAAGTCCTCGGCGCCGCATGAGATGTCGCATTATTCCGATCATACCCGGCAAGAACAGGACGTCCCCACCAAATGGTTCGGGAACGATTCGGGCCGTAACCGACTCGCCATGCAGTTGAGCCGACCAAATTGCCAAATCGTCGGTGGTTACCAAGCCATCTCCGTCCGCGTCTCCGCGATCCAAGTCCCCCATCGCTCCGAAGCCTTGTTGCCAGACCAAAAAATCGAGACCGTCGACCGTGCCGTCGCTATCAAAATCGGCGTTCGCTTCCGGCCCCATGATCGCACGGATCATTCCATCGCTTTTGCTCAGCAAGTAAAGTTCGCCATCGCCATCCATTGCCAACCGCAAATCGACGCGACCCGTTCCGGAGACAGTAGCTCCACCTGGCAGCCCCGGATCTCGACCGCCGCGAAAATGATAGGCATCCTCCACAATGGGGAACATACTAGAGTAGACTTCATGGCCATCATCTGGCGAATCGTGCGGGTTGTCCCAGACGATGTCCACTTCATGCATCATGGCCAAGGTCGATGGGTCGCCGTCATCGACAGACAGCATGTCGTCATAATCCGCGTACCAGACGTGGCCTGTCGTGATATCGCCAAAGATGAATTTGCCGCGCAGCGCTGGAATCTTCGTGCCGCGATAGACAAATCCGCTGGAAACGGCATCGCCACCTCCTGTCAAATGCGGGTACTGCACTACCGGATAAGTTGGTGTGATCGTACCGGCGGTCGCTGTGGCGTTGATCTGAATCGGAATCGTATCGTTCGCCGGAAGCGGGCTGGTAGTGTTGTTGGCGTTGAGTCGTTCTGTTCCTTCACGTTGTGAATACCCGTAATTGGCACCGGCATGGATGATGTTAATCTCTTCCCATGTGTGCAAGCCGATGTCACTGACAATCAAGTTGTTGTTCGCAGGATCGCTTGGGTCGACGTCCCATGTCATTCGATGGGGATTGCGCAGGCCATTGGCCCACACCTCGTCTTTTGCACCTGGTACGTCAACGAATGGGTTGTCGTTGGGGATGCGATAGCGACCGTTGCTGCTCAACTGGCTGGTGGCCGTATGCTCGTTGAGGTCGGGCACGATCCGGAGGATTTTTCCGACAAGCGTATCCAGCCGCTGGGGATTCAGTCGATTCGATCCGCTTTGCTCGCCCGCTCCTCCATCGCCACTGGCGAGATACATGACACGCCAATCGTTGTCACCCGGTTGGGCAGTTGGATTAAAGATGAGATCTCCCAACGGATGAATGCGAGTGTTTTCTTCCAACCGCAGGATTTCTCGCGCAGTTCCTTCGAATGTAGCGTTGTTGATGTTCGCGTCGGTCCACTCAATAAGTACCGTATGTCGGTCGGCACTTCCGGGAGTGTCAACGGCCGTGGTCGATGTGTAACCGACGGTATCGAAACCAGAGAATTGGCCGTTATTTGGCAAAGTTGAACCGCTGACGTTGGGTTCCTCCATGTGGACCGTGAAGAACTTGCCGTTATTCTGATAGTCCGGATCGAATTGGAAGGTAATGAATCCGTTGGCATAGCCACCAGCATACGTGAATTTATCGAACAGGCCGGGATTCGAGTCGCGTCCATTAAGATTCAGATAGGTCGTGAACTGTTTGCTCTGCTTGTCCAAGATGTACAGGGGGCCGTTCAAATCGTTGACGAACAGCCTTTCGGCGCCACCGGGTTCCTCGCGCAGAAAATTGACACGAGCCAAAGCTGCCGCATTGCTCGACCCGTTTACTGAGCCGGTCATAGGTAGTGTGGCGAAATCTTGAATGTGAAGCGTCAGATCGGCCGCAATGGCATCGCCACGGGCCGATATCAGGCAAGTGAAATAGCACAACGACAGTACCAAACAATGTCGTGCCGAGACACAACCATGCACGGAGCGTCCGAGGAACACAGCGCGTAAAAGTGCGAGCTTGGAGGTGTACTGCATCATGTGACGATTGCGGTGCCGGGCGTGAAGCGCTTAGTCCTTCTCTATTCTATTCCAAGGATCGAATTGCGTAGCGAAAATGGGCGGTGTTTTTCCGCTAGTGCGCGGAGGCTTACTTGTCGTTTTCTGGCGTAGGCTGGTTGCTATTTTGAGCCTTCCGGCGTCGTTTGAAGCGTGCGGGCCACACGAAATCCGACGGATGGAAATCCAAAGACAGGCTCGAATCGGTCTCGGGAAGCCGATCGGGCAACTCGTTGCGTTTCCGACTCATCAAAGCTTCCACCGCGTACTTCTCGCAAACCGCTCGTCTCGTACAATCGGTCGACAACCGGCAAATTTCCTGATTGCCGCGAATAGGCGTCAACCAGAAAGTTGTCCTGGCACCACTCGTCGACGTTGCCAATCATATCGAAAAGTCCAAAGGGGTTGGGGCGAAGCAGTGCCACGGGTTCCGGGTGAGAGTTGGTGTTGTGAATCAGCCAATAATACTTGGGGACCAGCCAATCGCAGTCACCGATGGGGCGAGCGGTCGTTGATGTCGCACGGCAGGCGTATTCCCATTCGGCTGCCGTCGGCAGGCGATACCCGGTGCGTTCCAGTAAGTCCGGCGGAAGTGATATTGACGCATACTGGGCCTGTGTGTTTCCGCCGCTGGTATTGATCACCGCCAGTTCTATGTCGCGCGGCGGTGGATAACATTGCTGATCGGCTGGCAGCTTTTCTTGTTCACCCAACCAATAACAAAACCGAAGTGCGTCGAACCACGTGACGTTGCCCGCTGGCCACGATTCGTTTTCAACGAGAGGACGATCGTGCCTGAGCCGGTCGACGATGCTTCGTGCGTTTTCCAGCGCGACCTCCTCTTCGTCCGTCAATGGCCTCGCTTCCATTTCGGCAATCTCCGCTAGCCAATCGCGGATGCGATCCCGTTCGAATTCACGATATAGCTTTTCCGTAACCTCGGTAGAATTGATCTGAAACGTCCTGGGTATTTGCCGTTCGTGCAGAAACTCTTCGTCACCATCCACCTGAGGTTCGGCTCGACCCAGCTCCTCGCGCGGCGATCCCATCTTGAATTTGTCGACCGGATCGAACGTGACCATCAAGCCAGCCTTCGTATATTGCCAGCGAGTCTTCGGTGGAGACGGCCCTTGCAGGGAAGCAACGAGTGCGTCACCCGCCAACTTTACAAAACTCTCTTTCGGTTGGTCCTCCATTTTTGCCAGCGCATCGGCATGTTGGTCGTCATCCCATCGGCGCAAGATCCAGTCAACCGCACTGTGGACTCCAGGATCGGGATGTGTCGTGAAGATGCTGATCAATAAGTCCTTCATGGCCAACCGCTGATTGGGTGGCAACATGCCGATGTCGAATTCGCCCAGTGCCAGGATCAGCGCCGAAAGTTCGCGACCCTCCCGGTCCAATTGAATTTCGGCAATACGATTGCGAATAAGTCCCGGATCGATTCCCGATACTCCCAAGCGATCGATAATGATCGAACGAAGAGTCGGATCCGCGGTGTCCCATAGTGGTCGCCGCAGGCGTTCTCGCTCGCCGCTCAATCCCCCCAAGCGGAATAATCCAATTTCGATGTTCGCGCGCGCGACCGCTTCGTCGGAGGACCCACCTAATTCCGCAAGCGACTTTGCGATCATTTTGCTCCGTTCGCCCACCGGTATCGCTTCGAGATGCAACAAGATCTCCGCCAGTTGTTGTTCATTCGCAGTACGCAGATATCGGAACAATCGCAAAGGATCGTCGCTGAACGTCTCAGCGACCAACACGGCCGATGCTAGTTGATGATTGCCTTTCTTGTTGGCGTATTCCGCTTCCAGTCGCTGGGCGAGGTGGTCGCGAACGGGCTGCATGGCCTGAATCCAAGTTGAAAGATTCAATCGATCTTCCGCCAGCATTTGACCGACAACATCGTTTGCCAAGTGTTGCCAATTTGCTGCGTCGCGGTCAAACAATGCCAACGCCGCTGCCGCTCGCAACCGAGTCCCGCGCGACACGTCGTAGTCCTCGGCGATCCGCCACAACTGTTGTTTCATATCACTGTCCACGTCTTCATGAATCCGATCACGCAAGATGCGAAACTCACTGGGGGGGGTCGCCGGATCGACCATCACCTCCAATACGGCCTCGGCGATCTCCGGGCGACCGGCATGGTCATGTTCGTAG
Source organism: Planctomycetales bacterium (assembly GCA_020426865.1). Lineage (GTDB taxonomy): Bacteria > Planctomycetota > Planctomycetia > Pirellulales > Pirellulaceae > JAGQPD01. Next base: position 6,074 of record JAGQPD010000417.1, on the reverse strand, counting down.
AGCCCCAACAGAGCCATGCCAATGCGACCGCGCGTGCGGACGTATCGATCATCCTCGCCATGTTGATGGACTTGGGTGGATCCTGGCTTGGAGGCAAACGTCACGTGCTCGGATGCTTCTGCCTCTGTCTTCAGATGCTGCCATTCTGACTTCAACGCCGGTAACACGTAGTGCTTGAACGGTGAAAGACTGCTGTCAATCACCAGGCCGACGTTCGCGGCTTCGACGTTCTGCAGGCTCTCCACCGCCGCCAACGCCCGATTCCGCTGCTCGCGTAACATTTGCGATAGAAAATACGACGACACCGTGGCTCCCAATGCCAACGCAAAGAAGACAAGCAGCAACAGCGAAGTAACGGCCGGGTTGCGTTTGGCAAGCCTCACGGTGCGCGCGGCCAAGCTTAGCGGACGAGATTTGATCGGCTCCCCACGCTGGTACCGCTGCAGTTCGTCGACCAGTTCTTGAGCCGTCTGGAAGCGCTGCTCTGGCAGTTTCGCCAGGCACTTCTGGCAGATCGTTTCCAAGTCTTTCGAGATATTGGGATTCAATTGCCTTAGTGGCGCTGGTTCGTGCTCGCGAATGCTTACCAGTATTTCCGTGACAGAACCCTGGAACGGTCGGGCACCAGTGAGCATCTCCTCCATCATGACTCCCAGACTCCAGATATCCGAACGACCGTCAGCCAGATGGCTGCGTCCAGACGCCTGCTCGGGACTCATGTAAGCTGGGGTGCCCATGATGGACCCTTCCATGGTACGCGTCGCAGCACTTTCGTCGTGCCGCGCACAACCGAAGTCGGCGACATGCGGCTGTCCAAGTTCGTCAATCAAGATGTTTTCTGGCTTCATGTCGCGATGCACGATGTTGTTTTCATGGGCATAGTGCAACGCCGAAGCAATCTTGGCGAGGATGTCCACCGTCCGATCGGTCGGCAAAAACCGGTGCGTCTTGATCAACTCCTTCAGCGTTTGCCCCTTGATAAACTGATAGGCAATGAAGTTGGTCGGACCCACGCTGCCGTACTCGTAGACCGGAACAATATGTGGATGTCGCAACTGAGCGGCAGCCCGGGCCTCGCGCAGGAAGCGGTCGGTTTCACCACGCCCGGAAATCAAACCGTGTTTTGCCACCTTCACGGCAACTTGCCGATCGAGCTGGTCGTCGTGCGTCAGGAACACCGCACCGAACGCGCCTTCCCCCAGCTTCTCTACGATACGATAGCGACCGATCGTGGGCGGTTTGGGGGACGCTGTTCCCGACCCCGGTGCCGCACTTGCCGATGGTGTCGTCTGATCATCACGACTCTCGACGACTTGAAAATCAGTCGTAGCTTCCGTGACGTCGTCGATTCCCGACCGAAAGGTATAGGTCATGTCCGTCCCGTCCGCGGACGAATCGACAAAGTCCATCGTATGTTCCGTGCCATCGATGCTGGCGTGCGAGAGAGATTCCTTGTCGTGAGCCGGTGCGCGATCGTCGGGTCCGACAGGACCTCGAGATTCACCTTCGGAAGCCTGATCGTTCATCAAATCGTCTCTCTTGCATCCGGCCGCCTTCCACCTCGATATGGCAACCGAGACGATGACGACGCTTAGAGATACATCCCCACATATCCGTCAGCCTCGTCGCTGGCCTGTTGGATCTTGGCAATCCGCTCCTGAGTCTGTTTCAAGTCGCCAGCATCAATGTATCGGTCGAACTCAACAGCCACCGATCGCGGTACCGTGTCGCCAAACCATCGAACAATCGGCTCCGTCAACCAGTCACATGTCTCGCCAATCAGTTCGACCTCCAGGTCGCATCGCTGGCATCGCATGTCGGTTTGATCGGTCAGCACGGTGCCAACGAATCGAAATTGCAGCGTCCCCAGTTCATCATCGTTTGTCAAATGAAACACGCATGTCGCGTTGTACACGAAATAGGAGTTGTGAACGCCGTGTTTCTCCATCGCAGCCTTCACCCGCTCGCAATGCTCGCGATACTTCGGCGATGCGTCGATCGGGATGTCAATCCTCCCGACACTGCGAAGGGGGAGGCAATCAAACTGGATTTCTACCCATTGTCCATTGCTTTTCGAACGATCCTTCGCGGAACCCATCGATCACGCTCCTAACACAACAATCTTGCCCAACTCCTGTTATGCCGCGCGATTGGCAACACCCTGCTATTGGAAACGCCAGTTCAGTGATTGCCATCGCGAAATCGGATTCGCCTCCCGTCATTCCCCGGAGGCGACATATTTCCCGGAGGCGACATCCTCAATCTTAACCCAAAGCGGGCCGATCGCGAAAGATGCGTCCGTTTCGTCGACCCGTTCGGTTACCAGCCAGCTCCGGCGGAAACAGAGGTTGACGCCCCCCGCATCGCGCCCTGCACATCGGCATGCACCCCCGCCAGGATCCACCCGGAGATGACGTCCAACTGCAAGACCTGGACCGAGGATAGCCTCGACAGGGGACCGTTCTTTGGCAAATCATCTGTCGACATTTCCATTTGGAATAAGTCTTCAAACCGGCGCCGCATCGTATTGACGATCGCAAACGGCTTGCGACTTCCTCGGTCCAAAAACTCCACTTGCACATCCCCGGAACGCCGAAAAACGTATCCGTTCGATGTCCGTTCGATGGAATACACTGCCGATACTTCTACCGGTTCGTCCACGATGTTGTCCCCCCGAATGAACTCGCTACCACGGATTGCTACCTTGATCTGTTGGTTGGAAAACTTGACCGCCACCGGCTGCAGCGGATCAAACGTAATCGACCAAGGTAGGTTCTTGTCCTCCTCTTCCTCCTGGCTGCCGGGATCCTCGTTGTCGTCGTTATCAGCGCCTGAAGCTGCGGCTGGACGTGGAGTGCCGGCGCCGCTGGCCGAACCGTACGGCTGACGCAGCGATGGCCGGCTCTCGCCGTTGGCTTTCGCTTCCTTCGCCGACTTGTCCATGCGTAATGATTCGGGAACCTCAATGTTGTTCTTCTCCAACAACTCCACCACACGCTCACTTGTTAGCTTCACGCCACCCAGAGTTTGTTGAGCCACATTGTTGATGAGCGACTCGTGGACTCGCACCGTTATCTCTCCAGCACTTTGTGGCACCATCGGCGGTGGGGATGCCGCGGACAACTGCCACGGTCGCGATTCTTCCGCTCGAAACTCAATCGAGTTGCTCGTCGAATAGAGGTGCATCTTTTTCAAGGGATAATCGCTGCGGTTGATTCGAGCCAGCGGCTGCAGGACCTGTGTATCATACTGGGCACGCGCTTGTTGTAGCAGTTGTTGCGACTGCTGTTCCATCTGCTCGACAATCTTGTTGGCCGCTGTTTGCGATGCCTCCCAATTCCCCTGCGGCAGAGATTCGTTCGTTTTGCGGCGCGCGATCCGCGTTACCAAACGTCGGAACAGTCGGCGCTTGGGTTGAATCGCTTGCACATAGGTCTGAGTACACGCCGCGCCTCTGGCCGGCTCGTCCATGATTCCAGAGAGCGTAACATGTAGCCGTTTCGTGCCCGTCAATTGTGTGTTGCCGCCGACGTACACATTGACTGGACGCGTCGTTCCGACCGTGCTGATCTGAGTATTCCCGTTCAACATCACGTCCAAGACCACCCCGTTGGCACTGGGAACTAAAGCCCCAGATGCCCAACCGCGAGTTGTCGCGGTACCGGAAATCGTGGCACGATCGACCCGCCGTGTCGGAATTGGGGATGTGTCATTGACAGGACGATTCATCGATCCAGTAAGCAGCTGACCCGAAATTGAAATCTGTAGGTTGGGCTGCGAAAAGGACTGGCGAATCTGTTGCACCAAACCGGGGGCCTGACCGACGGTCTCCAACCACTCCAGCCGCTGACCGATCTGTGCGGCATCGTAGTGCGTCCGCTCTTCCGTTCGTAAGTTGCGTACGTATTGGGCCAGAAATTCCAAACGACTGGCATAGATATCCTGCGCGTCCGGGCCGACTTGAAGCTGCTGCATCTCGATATATTTGGTCAAGGCCCGTGCCACCCGTGCAAATGGGGCTCGCTTTAACCCGGGCTGGTCACTCGCATACAACTGCGCAAAGCGATTGATCGCTCGCAGATCTGTCGGATTTTCTTTCCACAATTCCTGCAGTTCGTCCCACTCCAGGAACTTCTTCCAGCCCTCTTCCCGTTCCTCTCCCCCACCCTGCAGATAGCGATCCAAGTCGTTTAAGGCGTTGGTCACTTCGCTTCGTGACTGTTCAAATCGGTGTACCGATGTCTCGCGAATCTGCAGTGCATCAATCAAATTCTGAAGCTGACGTCGCACTTCATAAAACTCCGCCAATTGCAGTCCCGGCTCGCCCGACTGATACTTGTCTAGCACCTCGGATAACTTTCTTAACTGTACGTCACTGTCCGCATTCAGCTCACGCTCCAACTCGGGCCATAAGAGAAATCTCTGCCAGCCGGCCAGCTTGCTCGACGAAATCCTTCCTAACTTGTTCTGCAGATTGCGCATCGCGGTTTGCAAACGCGCTCGAATCCCGGCCACCCGCTGTTCGCTGAATTCCGTATAGTCGCTCTTCGCTGCACGAACTCGCTGTGCCAGAAAGTCGTCGATCGGTTCTTGTAGCTCTGCAAGCCAATTCGTGAGCTGCCGACGAAATAGTTTTCGATCAACCAGACCAGGTGCCGATGCATATCCTTGGTAACGCTGCAGAATGCGAGCCAGCTCCTGGGGATCCGCGTCTTCCGGCGAGTTGATTGCCCGAGTCAACTCGCGGTCCATGAAATACTCGCGCCAGGTTCCCGCGGTTCGCGAGTCTCTGTTGAGCGCGTCGTCGCGATCGTCCAGCGCCGTATCGATCGCGTCGATCAACCCGTCAACGTCCACCTCCGGCTGCGAGGCCGCCGTCGTCAACTGCACGTGCCACTTCGCCAACGCGTCGCGAACCGCCCGAAACCGGCGCTCCAAAAGGACCGGACTCTCGCCAGAATATTGATCCAGGATCGCCTTCACCGTGTCCGCGCTAGCTTTCGCACCCGCCGACAACTGTTCTTCCATGTCATCCGACCGCAAGTAATCTCGCCACTTCGGATAACGCGTGTCGTCGCTCGATAACCACTCGTTCAATGTTTCATAGGCCCGACGTACGCGACTATGTGCGCCGTTGACACGCTCCGCCTCCTCCTGCCAACGCCGCAGCGGCACCACAATCGGCTCAATGGCACTGGTGTCAGGACCCCGGTCGGTTCCGTTGAGCCGCATGATCACGCGCCCAACCAATTCCTTGTTGGCGTCAGCGCCGCGAGTTAGTTGCTCACGTATCTCCTTCAGTTCCAAATAATCCCGCCAGCCCACATTGCACTGGTTGGAAAATCCAGACAGCCCGCTGGATACCGTCGCCGCCGACGGTGTCTCCGCCCCGACCGCCTCTACCGCCGCCAACAGCCAGATCGATGCCAGCGCGAACCTACTCATTCCTAATGACATCCGCTCATCTCCTCCGCTCATCTCCGTTTGTGCGAGGTGCAACGGCCCAAACCAAGTCGAGACCTGAACCGTCCCCTCGCGGTGACCTTCCTTCGACCAGCATCCCTCTTCTGTCGTATGCTGTGCCATAGACCGCAAATTCTAGCTAAAACATGCAGTCTATGTAACTTGCCATCTCCCACCCGCTCCATCGCGATGCATTACCCGGCGTGCGGTTAAGCCCGAGGCTCCCTGCCGGTGTGCCCGCCGGTATATCAAGAAAAAAATGGCAGAAAATGTCAAAATTTGCGGGTGTTTTGTCTTTACGCAGGAATTTGAGCGTGGTCGTTGGCCGGGTGTTAAATCTTGGCCCAAGACTAGCGACGGCACAATGAAGTGCCATCTGTGGCTACCTGCGACTGTGCCCCTAACTTTCCGGAAAACGATGCCTGGCGTTGGTCTCGCTCAACGCCGAAATGCCGACATTTTCCAGCCTCGACTGTGAAGACTCTCCGGAACACAGCCGAACTCCGGAAAGCCACAAACTGCGTCGGACGTTGAATCCAGCGTGTCCAAGCTAACTGCCCAAACTGCGACAGACATTCTGACCGACGCGACTTCGGTTGCGCCCACCGACG
>JAGQPD010000416.1 GCA_020426865.1 Planctomycetales bacterium | reverse complement strand
GCAACAGATTCGCCGGCTTGATGTCACGGTGAATGATCCCATGGTCATGGGCATGCTTGAGTGCCCGGCAAATGTCAACGCCAAGGCGTACTACCTCACGCCAATCAAAACGTCTGGATGCCGACAATTCGTCCTGCAAGCTGGTTCCATCGACGAGTTCCATGGCATAGTAGAGGTACTGGTCCTGTTCGCCGTAACCAAAGAGTTGGACGATGTTCGGATGTCGAAGTTTTTCGAGCGAAGCGATTTCGGCCTTAAATCGTTCGCGAAAAGTCTCGTGTTCTACCAACGCAGGCGTGAGGACTTTGACGGCAACCGATTCGCCAGTCCGCTCGTCGGTACCGAGATAGACCGCCCCCATTCCGCCTCGTCCGAGCGTTTTGGAGATTTTGTATGGTCCGAGTTGGTCGATGGGCATGCTTACGATGGTTACTCCGTCAGGCTCCCAGTTTCTCTGCGTCCTGGCGAATGGCGAGCTGAATCTCGTCGATCGAATGGCGGGCGTCGATGATTGCGATTCGATCAGGCTGCTGTGACGCCTCGGTAAGAAAGCCGTTCCTGACGGCTTCAAAATACTTCGTTCCTCGGCGCTCCATGCGGTCCGCGTCTCCCTTCAGGCGTGATGCCGCCAGTTCCACGTCCAGATCCAGCAAGTAGGTACGAAGAGGCTGCATGCCACTTGTGGCAAACGCGCCAACTTGCCACACTTGTGGTGCGTCGAGCCCGCCGGCGTGGGCCTGGTAGACAACATTGGCGAGGAGAAAGCGATCGGAAACGACTGCTTTCCCGGACGACAAAGCGGGTTGAATGACTTCTTCAACAAGTTGGGCGCGTGCGGCCATGTAAAGCAGAGTTTCGCTGCGACTACCGATGGTGAGACTCGAGTGCGTCAAAAGGATGCTTCGTATTTGCTCTCCAAGTTCCGTGCTGCCCGGGTCACGGCATTGAACAACATCGTGTCCGCGAGACTCAAGCCACTCCGCGAATAGTCTGGCTTGTGTCGATTTTCCGGTACCATCGATACCATCGAACGTGAAGAAAAGGCTTGCTGACAAAGGCATGTTAGGTTCCGAATCTGTTCAATGGCAGATCAACAATAATGCGCGGAAACAGGCAAGAGGACTTGCGGAATACCGCGACATCATGCGCGATCAGATCATTGTCTCCGTTATTTCCACCATCATATCGTGGACTTGTGCTTCCAGCGACGGGTTCACCATCCGGATCGGCTGAATCCCGACCCGGACGGTGAACCTCCCGATGAGCCGCGCGATCCGGAAGAGAAACCACCGCCGCCCATGGAGATCCCGCCCCCTCCAAACGAAATGTTGCCGCCGCCGGTATGCATCGAGCGACTTCTGCGACGCCGTTCTTCTTCGGCCTTTCGCTCTTCTTCCCTACGTTTACGCTCCACTTCGCGCTCCGCCTGTTGGACTGCCTGTTGTGCCACCATTGCGGCGGCCTGAGCCAGTTGCATCATCATCGAATAGTCGCCGGTCTGCAATGCCCGGCGGGCACGTTCGAGTTCTCCGGAGCCCGGTGAGCCGGGAAGATTGACACCGTAACTGCCTGTCCAGCGGGTGGCCTGGAAAACCTGTTGCGACGCGCGTCGCAACAATTCCATCGACTG
>JAGQPD010000415.1 GCA_020426865.1 Planctomycetales bacterium | reverse complement strand
GCGCGTCGACTGGTGGAAGCGGGAGTATCACTAGTCCAAGTGAATTGGACGCGTTGGGAGCACGACGAAGATGTGGCACCTGCGTGGGATACGCATGCGAAGAACAGCGAGCGGTTGAAAAAGGATTTGATGCCACCCATGGATCAAGCGTATTCCGCGTTGATCGAAGATCTCGCGCAGCGCGGGATGTTGGATGAAACGCTCGTTGTATGGATGGGCGAATTCGGTCGCTCGCCCAAGATCAACGCCGTCGGCGGACGTGACCATTGGGGACATGTTTTCTCGGCCGCACTGGCAGGCGGTGGAGTGCGGGGCGGAGTTGTCCACGGTCAATCCGATCGCCACGGCGGCTATCCACTCGATGGACGCGTTGAACCGCAGGATCTGACAGCCACCGTATTCCATTGCTTGGGATACGCTCCGGCGACAGAAATCCACGATCGTGAAGGCCGACCGCATGTTATCTCCAGTGGCCGGCCAATTGGCGAGATCCTGTGAATGTTACACAGCTGTCCCAGCAGTGTAGCTATGGTACCGCTTTCCAATGCGCAAGCAGCTTTCCGTCCGCCGCGTTCCAGATGCACACTTCTCCGTCGAATGAACCGCTGGCGACTAGCGATTGCTCACGATGATATGCTACGCAAAGGACCCAATCGTGATGCCCTTCAAGTGTCGCTGCCTCCTTGTTGTTCGTCAGATCGACGCGAATGATCTTGTGGGCCGTCGTGGGTATCCAGGCGGTGTCCGTGACACGATCGATTCGAAAGGCTTCACCAGGTAAAGCGATTTCGGCCGTCTTCTTGCCACTTTCAACCTCCCATTGCCTGAGCTTCGCATCGGCTCCAACGCTGATGGCATGTTTGCCATCCGCTAGAAACGCGACGCCGCGGACCGCCGTACCATGTTCTTGATAACTCGTCAGCAAGTCGCCGGTCTCCGCGTCAAATACCTTTGCCGATTTGTCCCGACTGGCCGATAGCAGCCGCTTGCCGTCGTCGCTCCAGGCCACGGCGTTTACGGCATCGGCGTGGCTGGCAATCGTGCGATCCTGCGAATGATCGCGAACATTGACAACGCGAATGATGCCGTCGGCGGAGGCAGCTGCGAGTGTGTTGCCTGCGGAAGGGCGAAAGGCCACATCCAAGACGACGTCACTAGCCCGAGCCACGACGCTGGTGACCGATTTCGTCGCAAGGTCGATCAAGCGTACCTCGCCATTGCGTCCCGCTTCGCCGCATCCAACGGCGATGCTCTTACCATCGTCTGACAGGGCGATGGCAAAAATCCGTTCGCCTAGGTTGCCGATGCGATCGGTCAACTGCTGCAACTGGATGTCCCAAACCAGTAGCTCGTGATAGCCCCCCGTATAGAGCTTCGTGCCATCACGCGAAAATGCAACCGCGGTAATGGGAATTGATTGGGCGTACGAGCCTGGTGCCGCTGGGTACGTTTTGGGTGGTCGCACGAAGGCCAATGATTGCTTGGGATCGGTCCCGTCAAACACACCCCCTGATTCGATCCACTGTTTGATCCGCTCGATCTCCTGTGTGTCGAGCGGTTCCGTGTCGGCCGGCATGCGTTCGGCCGTATCCATGGTCGTGATCCGTCGGTACAATTCGCTTTCGTCGAGCTTATTGGCCACGATCGGCTCGGCGGCCGAATCGCCGGGAGTCATCAAATCGCTGAAGGTATCGACACGATAGCCCCCCTCGGCCTTTTTGGGACCATGACATGCCACGCAATTGTCCTGAAGAATACCCGCGACGTCGCGACTGAAAACAATGGGGTCCTCGGCGCGCACCGAATACGTGGTCTGGCACGTGAAAAAGGTCACGACGACGATCCCAAAACGCACGACCGAAGCATTGTTTCTGCGCATACCCATATCAATGTTGAAAGAGAAATTCATCGGTGTTCAACAACGCCCAACAGACATCTTCCAGTCCTGACGCCGGATCATCGCGCCCTTCGCAATGACGCACGGCAATGGTCAATTCGTTCTCGGCCGGCTCGCGACACACCGCGGCCAGGTATAATTCGCGTATCGCCTCCGCAACCGACTTGCCCGCAGCCAATGCTTTGCGGAAACGATTGTCGCTGGCTCGCAATTTGTCGTGGATCGTCGCACCATTGAACAGCTCGATTGCCATTCCTAAATTCGAATCGTCGACACGTTCGCATGCGCAATTCGTGCTCCGTTCCGGTTGACCAAACACCTTAAGGAAATCGACCTTGGCAACATCCGGGGCTGGCAGCTGAGTTGCCTTGGTTGTCGGCGGCAAGCCGGCGAATGTCTGTTCCGTGCCGGTTACGTGATTGATCGCGTCGAGCAATTGTTCGGCGATTAGTAGACGTGGTTGTTGATGTGAAGCATACAAGCTATCTTGTTCGTTGAATTCGTTGGTAAGATAGCTTGCCTGATAAGTGCGACTGTTCAAGATGGTTCGCAAGATATGCTTGCGATCGAAGCCGCTGGCGACAAAATCGTCAGCCAGCGATTGCAGTAGCGCATCATTACTGGGGGGATTCGAGTCGCGAAAATCGTCGATCGGATCGACGATACCTCGGGCAAACAACTGGCTCCAGATTCGGTTGACTTCGACACGCGCGAAGTACGGATTATCGGGCTGTAACAGCCAATCGGCAAACGCTGTACGTCGGTCGGCTTCCTCTTCAATCGAAGCGGTGCCTTGCGACGGAAGCCATGGCTGCATCAGCTGTCCGGTGCGCGGCTGCGTCACATCGCCGGTGGCGGAATACCAAACAAATGTCTCGCCCGGTCGTTGCGTTTTCCGACGTTGCACGCGGTTGAAAAAGGCCCCTAAGCCATAATAATTGTCTTGCGTCCAACGCTCGAAAGGATGGTTATGGCATTTCGCACATTGCAGTCGTGCGCCCATGAAAACTTGCGAAATCGTTTCCACGCAATCGTTCATGTCCCCCGCAGCTCGATAAAAATTGGCGGGAGGATTGGCTAGCGTGCTGCCCGATCCTGTTACCAGTTCTCGTACAAATTTATCGTAGGGCATGTTCTGGCGAATTGCTTCTTCGACCCACAAGTGATACTTGTAAACGGCCTCGTCCCCCACGATCTTGCTGGTCATCTTCAGCACGTCGCCCCATTTCAGTGCCCAGAACTTGGCATGCTCGCGACGCTCAAGTAACTGATCGATCAACTGCCCACGTTTGTCTTGACTGGGATCCTGCAAGAATGCCTCTGTTTCTGCAACCGTGGGTAGCACGCCGATCACATCCAAACAAACGCGGCGTACGAACTCGGAATCCGTACATGTTTCAGCCGGCAAGTATTGCAACTGCTGCAGTTTTTCGAACACACGCTGATCGACGTAGTTGTTCGCCGGCGGCGATTGCCATCGGAAGCCTGGCACGTCTTCGATGAACATCAACGGCAGCGATTCGATATGTTCCAGAAATCGTACCAAGATCGCTGTTTCACCACGGCCTCGCGTCGTTACCAGGCCAGACGCGTCGACGGTCGCCACGTCGGTGTTGGAACTCTGGTAGACGGCCAAATGCGTGACATCCCGGTGGCTGCCGTCGTCAAAGTGTGCGATCGCGGCTAACTGCTGCGGACCACCCTCGGCCATCAGAATTCGCTTTGAGTCTGGATAAATCTCCAATCGCACGCACCGGCTTGTCCCCGCGGGGTCGCTGCGAGCCCCTTCGGCGATCCATGCTTTCAGAATGTCATACGCTTCGTTATCCAGGTGTAGCTGCTTGCCACCGCCATGGGTTACCTTCATCGTCGGTTTGAGTAACAATAAGCTCTGTTCTGGAGCCAACGTGTTGACGCGTCGGCCGAAATCTTCCCGGATAAGCGTCAACTGGTCCAGCTGCTGATCAAATGCACGCAACGACAAGCGGAACGCACCCTTGCCGCTCGGCGATCCATGACAGGCCCCCGAGTTGCAGCCCTGCTTGGACAAAGCCACGAGAACTTCGTTTTCGAATTGGACCGGCCGATGAACGTCAGCGTTCTCAACCTGAACCGGGATTCGCGTGGCGACCCCGCGGTACTCCACCGTAATCTCGGCGCTACCGTTTCCGCGCGGTACGACGGTCGTCCCATTAATCGACACAATGTCTTCGTTGGATGACAAGATGAGTGCGTCACGAGTCCAATCGCGCAAGTGTCCCTCACTGCCCGTACCTGTGACCACAAGCTGTTGTCGGTCGCGCCCACTCGTCAAACGGATCTCAGGCGGAAACACTTTGAATTGCCCAGGAGGTGGCAAAACTTCAAGCGTGATCGTGTTGCTGGAAACCTCGTACGACTGCCCACCATAGGAACTGGTAGCGAGCATCGTAAGGGACGCATCTTGCGTGCCGATGTCACGATCGACCAGCAATTCGAACGTAGCCGTGGTTGCGTCTGCTGCGATCTCCATCGACTCGGGCAACGTAAAGCCGCCGGCAAGCGCCGTAGGTTTCAGTTGAATCGGCTGGCGGTCGTTTCCGTTTCGCTCGACTTCGACGGTAACCTTTGTGGTGCGGCCGGCCAGAAGTCGATCCGGAGGTTGGATAGTGACAAGCAACGGATCGATCCAGCCTATCGGCGCCGATATACGCTCAATCCGCCCTCGACCCTGAAATTCGGCGTACGCAGTCATCGCCAATTCCGCTGGAAGACCGTTCGAAGCCTCTGCTGACTTGTCGGTCGGTCTGTCGGTCGGTCTACACGTCAACGCGTATGTATCCCCGTCGGTCTTTGCGGCAACAGACCACGATGTGTCATGGCCTCCACTAATGATCTCAACACCTGCCTTGAATTCCTCCTTCAATCGCTTGAGTGTGAACGTGGCGAGGTGCTGGTCGACATTTCGGGCGAACTGGAGGGGAGCGGCCGGTTCCAGGCCAAAGAACGTTGTTGACTGCGGTACTCCCGCCAGTACGATCCAGCCATCCTTCCAAGCCGCAGGGAACGGTACGTGTGCGGCCTTCGCGCGGTGTAATGCCTGGCTTGTTACCAGTTTCGGGCTTCCATCGGCACTCGTGTCGCCGCGGGCCGTCAGGCGAACCATGGCGAGCGAGTCCTTTGACCACCCTGTGTCGGCAACTAGATAAATACGAGCGGCATCGGCACCATCGGGAATCACGGGATTGAGGATTCGAACATGTCGCGACGACTGGGTGTCGATTGTGATCGGTCCCTTGTAGCCGTTTCGTTGGACTTGGAGGTCCACTGGAGTAGCACCCGATTGCGGCTCAACCAGAAATCGCTCGCGAACTGCCGCATCTGCCTTCAACGATACGGCAAACGGTTCAATCGGAGTCACGGCCAGCCAGTAGTCGAACCCAGTTCCGCCGCGACGCAATAAGTCGCTGACGTCTAATGCATAGACTCCATCGTCGGGAAACGTGTAATCGAACGACCATTCGTCGCTGTCGTTCACCGCAGTTTCGGCGACCACGGATCCGTCAGCGTCTTTCAATGTCATCCGCAAGACCGTTGGCAGTCCCAGACTGCGGGTCCGCGAGATAACACGTATGGCAACTCCCTGGTTCCCGGCAATGTGATAGCGGTCAACTTGTTTGGCTTCATTCAATCGGCCGCTCATGCCAAACGGCAGGCGCAACGCTTTCGGCGCGCCGCCGGAATCTGGCGATCTGACGTCCTCCTCCTTATATTGAGGTTCATTTCGCACCAACAACTCGCCCCAATGCGATGTGCCAGAGCTATCGTCACGAGCGGAGACGTGGACCACTTCATCCAGCGTTGTCTTGCTGACAGAAACCGAAGTGCCGGCGATCACGGTACCGCCAATCCCCTGCGTTTCGATCTGTGTGCTTGTTCCTCGCATTACCGCCAAAGGATAGAGATGACTTGCAACTGGCAAGTCTCCGAGTCGCAGATGATAGTTGCCACCACCTTGATAACGACTATCGCGAACAAAAAGGAAATACTCACCACTGGCAGGCAGTTGCGTGCGGAAGCGGCTGTCAGGACCAACGGTGTCGTCATCGGCGATTTGTATTGTATTGCCATTGGAGTCTGTCAGCCGCACGACCATGTCGGTGTTGGCATCCAGTCGTTGAGCGAAGGTGTCGACTGACAGCCACTCTCCTGCCGTTCCAGAGAAGCGAAAGACATCTTCGGCAGCGGCGTCGCATTGCCCGTCGACGGCAACTGGTAACTCCAAGGACTGCGCCGAGTTGGTCGAATGATTGTGGTCATCACTGGCAATCGTGTGAAGATCGTCGACCAACCACGTGATGGGATCGGAAATGCCGTCGTTTGTTACCAGCCACAGCCCAGCCGGACCGCACGGTACGTCGTCGGGTAGCGTCACTTGCAGGTGAGCGGTTGTGTCGTCGACCCGTTCCACTTTGAACGTTGCGTCAGCATGGCTGGAGTAAGCCCGGAGTCCTTCGGTGAGCTTATCGCCTTTCAGGAGCCACGTGGTTGTCGCGCCAGGAGCGGCGGTTCGCGGCTGCAGCGACGAAATCGTCGGCTGTGCCGTGCAGATTGCGGTCGACGTGGCCACGAGTAACAAGGAACGAACGAACGATTGCAACATATCAGTTACCAGATTGCGAATTGATTGACGGATCGTACTCGTTGAGGGGAGGGGGGCTATATCAGTCCGGGGATTGGTGTGCCGTAATAAATGCGGTGCGGCCGGTCTTGTGCATCATGCCACACGGCTGTCTTGGGGATGCCGAGCGCATGGTAAATCGTGGCGGCAAAGTCTTCGGGTGTTACCGGCGTGTCGGTGGGATAAGCGGCATGCGTATCGGTGCTCCCCACGACGTTCCCTCCGGCGACACCCCCTCCGGCAAATAGAACCGATTGGGCCGCGCCCCAATGGTCGCGCCCCGGTAGCTTGTAGTGTTCCTTCAGCAGCGTAATCTGCGGCGTACGCCCAAACTCACTGGCTATAACTACCAGCGTCTCGTCCAATTCGCCCGACGCATGCAGGTCATCCAGCAATGCAGACACGGCGCGGTCCGTGGGAGGGAACAGTTGGTCCTTCAAATGTGGAAACGCGTTGCCGTGCGTGTCCCACGTTTCGTCGTTGCCCAGATTGACTTGAACGAGATTCACACCTGCGGTTACCAGTCGCCGAGCCATTAGTAGCGACCAGCCAAACGCATTGCGTCCATAGCGATCCAGCGATGCGTCGTCAGCGCGGGTCACGTCGAGTGCTTGCTGCATGCTAGTGTCTGTCAACAGCGAAATGGCGCTCTGCCGATAACTATCCAGATTCTCGGCCGCCACCGTGTCCGCCAGCGTGGCACGTTGTCTTGTAAGAGATTGCAGTAATTGCAAACGGCCTTCAACTCGTCGCAGCCCCAGGTCTTCTGGTAAGGATAATTGAGGTGCTTGAAATAGACGCTCGTCAGCTGCGCCCCGCTCTTGATGATCGAACGTGTAGTCTGGATACGCGCCGTACGCCGCCGCGTGAAACGGTGAGGCCTCGATCGTCCACGGATCATGTTGCGATCCCATTTCGCCGGCATGCTGGCCGGGAATCACGCGGCCCGAGTTGTGAATCAATCGCTCGGGCAAAATCGCCGCAGCCGGCAGATTGTTTCTTGGTGGTGTCACTCGGCCGACGACGGCGGCCAGCGACGGGTGGTCGCTGCGCCCTGCCGCGTTCGGGTCGAATCCAATCGGCAGCTGCGAGCGACCTGTCAACATAATATGATGAGCGGCCGAGTGCTCGTTGGAACTGTGCGTTAGCGAGCGGCACAGCGACCAGAGCTGGCTCCGCTGGGCAAGCATCGGCAAGTGTTCGCAGATCTGCAGGCCGGGGGTGCGCGTGGCAATCGGCTGGAATTCGCCCCGGATCTCCGCCGGCGCCTGCGGCTTCATGTCAAAGCTCTCGTGCTGGGCAAGACCACCCGACAGAAAGATAAAGATGCACGATTTAGCGCGTCCGGCAGGGAGTGTCCCACTCGCGGCCTGGGCGTCGCGGAGTCCGGCCAGATGGTTGATGCCCAGTCCGAGGATGCCAATCGCGCCAATTTGTAGCGCCTCGCGCCGCGTCGTTTGGTGTTGCCAGGCGTGGCACTGACGCGTAGGTGGATGTCCGACGCTCATCATCCGGCCCCCGAGTAAAGCGGAGTGATAACCGTGCCATTTTGCAGATGGTGCGGTCGTCCAAGCGGATCGATTAAGGTGACGTGAGGATCAACACCCAAGGCATTGAATACCGTGGAACAGACATCTGCCGGCGTCCATGCACGAGTGATCGGGTAAGCGGCCTGTGCGTCGGTCTCGCCCACCACTTGCCCACCCAGCACGCCGGCACCTGCGAACAACGCCGAGTAAGCATGTGCCCAATGATCGCGTCCCGGAATCGTCTGGCCCGGCAGCGTGGAGATCTTTGGCGTGCGGCCGAACTCTCCCATGACAATCACCAGCGTTTCGTCAAGTTTCCCTGACGCATCCAAGTCGTCCATCAAGGCGGCAAGGCCCTGATCGAGCTGCGGCAATAGTGTGTTCTTGAGTTTGCCCCAATTGTCGACGTGCGTATCCCAAGTCTGCACGATCCCCATCGCCGCTTGAATCATCGGCACGCCCGCTTCCACCAGGCGCCTCGCTAATAATAGCGATTGCCCGAATTTATTGCGACCGTAGCGATCGCGAGTGGCATCGCTTTCGCGTTGGATTTCAAAAGCACTGGTGACCTTGCCGGACGTAAGCAGGTTGAACGCCACGTCTTGCTGTTCGCGAAACGCGACCGATTCCGCAGACAGTGGCCGATGGCTGACGCTCAATCGATCCAGCAACTCACGCCTTGATTGTAGGACCGGCAACGTAACTCCGTTGCGCATGCTGAGTGCTTGCATGCGAAAGTCGGCGTCGTTGGGGTCGCCCTGAATCTGCCACGGATCGTGCTTGGCCCCCAGGAAACCCGCGTGCTGGCCAGGCCAGGTCAGGGGACCCTCGATGAAGTAATTTGGTAGTGACACGCCGGTGGGAATCCCGTCGTTTCGGGGCCTAATGAAATCGAGTGCGGCGGCGAAGTTGGGGAAATCACTGCGGGACTCAACGCGATCCAAATCGGTGGCACCCCGTGGGATCGGCGTGGGACGTCCCGTCAACGCGACATGCGTGGCCAGCAAATGATTGTGTTCGCGATGGGCCAGCGATCGAACAATCGTCCAGCGCTTTAGTTGGCCAGCGAGCTTCGGCAGATGCTCGCACAGGGCCACACCCGGTACGGCGGTCGAG
The DNA here is from genome assembly GCA_020426865.1 of Planctomycetales bacterium. GTDB lineage: Bacteria > Planctomycetota > Planctomycetia > Pirellulales > Pirellulaceae > JAGQPD01. The sequence goes on along the minus strand of JAGQPD010000415.1, from coordinate 5,000 downwards.
ATCGGGGAGAATTCACCGCGAACTTCGCTCGGCGCCTGTGGCTTCGGATCCCACATGTCCAATTGACTCGGACCACCGCTCAACAATACCAACAACACCGATTTGGCCCGGCCCGTACCAGGCAAGTACGTTCCTGGCACCTCTGTGGCGGAAGTTGCCAGCGGTGGTATGGTCGTAGCAACGACACCGGCGGCACTCGTCCTTAACATCTGCCGACGATCAAGCCGAAAGATCGGTGCTGGCATTCTGGCTATGCTCCATCCTATTTTTGGGTAACGGTCCACATACGATCTATGGGGCATTTGACGGCAAATCGTTGACAATTCCCATCGTGCCTACATTTTCAATAATTTTCGTGCAGAAATCAAGCGAGCCGGGCGACTCCAGCTGCGGTGCCAATTGGTTTGCTGTTCTTGACACATGACTCCAGACCTGGTCAGCTGGGAGAGGCGGCTCTGTTGCTTGAAGTTTTAGATTCGTACGCTACAATCGAGCCGAGATTCAGTCCGAGTTGAAGAAGTCCTGCGAGTCGTTCGCGGGACGATGACCGACCTGGCGGCCAAGTTCACAAAGCTCGACGATGGCATCACCGACCATGTTCCCTAGGACGCGAGTATCGATCATTCGCCGCATGTGGAAGCCCGGCTTCACGTGACCTCTTAGCGTTTCGTAGCGGAGTTTCCGTGCCCACGAAGCCAGCCGATGGTGTTTCTCCTTAACTGCCAGCCTTAACTGCCAGAGCGTCTAGATTCTCCCGGGTATCGCCCTCGACGACATGCAAGTGTGCATGATCCGATGCGGACCAAGGGTTTCCCCCTCGAGCATGACGGCTTTCTGGTTGTCCAGCGGCAACTCCGCGTGATGTTACGTAGTTTACGTCTGACACTGATTCTTGATTCATTTGTATAGGAGTTGCATTATGTTGTCATTGCGTTTTCGGCGTGTCCACAAAGGACGGGCATTTACGCTGGTCGAGTTGCTGGTAGTTATTGCGATCATTGGGTTGTTGGTGGCACTGCTACTACCGGCCATCAACGCTGCACGCGCGACGGCACGAGATCTGCAAAGCAAGAACAATTTGAAACAGTTGGGGTTGGCAGTTCATTCGATTCAAAGTGCAATAGGTCAGACACCGCCCATGTTCGGTCGGTTGGCGGCCGGTGCCGGTGCCGGTGCGACGCGACCAGCTGGATCGGTCTTTTACCATTCGCTTCCGTATCTTGAAGAGCAGGCATTGTTCGATCTTGGTCCCGACGGGTCGCGCTCTTCCCCGATTGCGATCCTGTCGCATCCTAGCGACACGACGTATGGAACGGGTGTCTACGAACTGGCGACAGATGTGCCACCTTGGGCGGGTCCCAGCACGACGTGGGGACTCAGCAGTTACGGTGCAAATTGGCAAGTGTTTGGAGATCGGGGGGTCGATCTTGGTGTATTCATCAAGGACGGAACATCCAAGACGATACTGTTCGCAGAAAAATATGCCGTTTCTTCTCGCCCTACCGGCACACCGGCGGTGGGAGCATCATTGTGGGGATACGGCATTGAGCCGCCAGAAAAGGACTTCGGTGGCAATTTCTGGGTCGACAGCTTGCTCGCCGGAACAATCGAAACCAACAGTCTCTACGTTTCGGGATTCTGGCCCCGCGTCGGGTTTGTCAACTGGAACGGCCCCGTTGCATGGCAAGAAAACGACACGTGGCGATGTCGCTGTCACAAGAAGCCCGAGTTCAATCCGACGCCTGACAACGTTCATCCGCTGAAGGCCCAAGCCTTCTCTTCGACACATATTAACGTCTGCCTGGCAGATGGCATCGTGATGTCACTAACCGACGGCGTCGACGACGAACACTGGTACTACTGGACGACTCCGAATGAGTTTGACGAGTCAACTCGGCAGTAACAAACGACTCCGCTGACAACGGCCGTGAGCACTCACAAGTGTAGGATGAGTAACAATGACTCGCCATGCAACTGATCGTCGATCGAGACCGCGGCAGTGTGGACACTGCCAATATGGGCCGTTCCCGCTGATTGCAATCTGGTTGTGCGTTTTTGCGGGATGTGCCGGTGGCGATCAGAGTGCCGATCGCCGAGTCGCCGAGTGGGTCTTGGAAAACGGCGGTCAGGTGGCAGTCGTTCGCGCGAACGAAGAAACTCGCGTCGATCAGCGTCGTGGTTTGCCGCGGACTGAATTTGAGTTGTTTGCGGTCGCTTGGGATATCTACCCAGGCGACCGCAATCCTCGTGTCACCGATGCAGAATTGGAACGTTTTGCGGAGCTTCAGCACTTGAAGGAACTCGACTTGTGGGCGTCGGACGTTTCGGATCAAGGACTTACGCATCTGAAGAAGCTCATTTCATTGGAGCGGCTTCAGCTAAGTCAGACCAGGGTGACCGACGCTGGTCTAAAAGAATTGGAGCAGCTATCCAATCTGCGCCAGTTGGCACTGCTTGATTGCCCAGTTACGGCTCAAGGCGTCCGGCGACTTCAACGGGCGCTGCCATCGTGCAGGATTTCGTTTAAGGGGAAGTGAGTAAACCCGGTCGATGACATCTACGCCGTCGATCACGGTGGCTTACACAGTGACTTACACAGTGAACGGAATCGCTTTAGTCGTCTCGTTTGGAGCAGAACCTGGATCCGCTCTCCATCGAGTATATGGGAGATTTCATGAGGCAAACGTATGAAGTAGCCTTTCGCTCGCCCGGTGCCTCGGTCACGCCTTGCTCGATCTGTGCCGATCGCCATCGCACGAGGTTTGTCCTTTTACGCACCACGACCGGTCCCGCCCCCGTGCGAACCGGACCGCCGACGTGCTAGAATCCAGCCAAGGGTTCCGTCTGTCGCAGTATTAGTTTGTGCCTAGGTGTTACGTGAGCGAAACGTCACATGATCTGTCCTCCGATGGCTGTGCCGCCGTATGGGATGCGGGTGAGCTGAGTTGCGGTGAGCTGCTGATTGAGCTGCGAAAGAGAATGCGATCCTTGCAGCCAGGGCAACGCTTGCATTTGACGGCGCTCGATTCGGCGGCCCGATTCGATATCCTCGCCTGGTGCCGCATGACCGGGCATAAACTGGTCGCTAGATCCCACCCCATTTATGTGATTGAAAGAAAGGAAGAGTGAATTATGTCTGGCCGATTTTGCGTATCACTGACACGAGCGACCGATGATCCTGATCGAGCGACCGTGGCGTTTGTCGTGGCCAATGCGGCGCTGGGCTGCGATCAAGATACCATCGTCTTTCTCAATATCGACGGCGTACGATTGGCAGTGCAGGGGGTCGCGGAACAAGTCAATGAGGAAGGCTTCGCGCCGCTGAAGGAACTGATGGATAACTTCGTCGAAGGGGGAGGAAAAATCCTCGTTTGCTCGCCCTGCTTCAACAAACGTAAGCTCGACGCCGAGAAACTCGTCGCGGGTGCTACCATTGTTGGCGGTGCCAAGTTGGTCGAGTTCCTCGCTCAAGGTGCGCCCGCGATCAGCTATTAGATGTCATGAGGCTGTTCCCCGATGCCGGACGCCAACTATCCCATCACTGTCAGCTTCGACGGCGGCAATCTCGACTGTGGCAACGGACTGCTGTTGCTGATCCGCAAGCACATTGATCCGCTGAATACGGGTGAGCTGCTAGAGGTCCTTTCGTCAGAACCATCCGTGCGTGAGGACCTTCCCGCTTGGTGCCGCTTGACAGGAAATGAACTGGTGGCCGAGCGGAATTTTGCAGATCGTACGTCATTCGTGGTGTGCAAAGGTAAGCATATTGCAGCGTCAGCTACCAGCTCCGATGCAAAGCTTGCGAGCGCTGCGTTGCATGACGGGCGTCGATCGATGCCGTTGCAGCAATCGGTCGAGCCCGTATTCATTCCCGATTCACTGCCAACGCCGGCAACCGACGTACCGCCAATTCGGCCGCTCTCGGTGATGGGCATCGGCAGTTGGCCGCGCCCAGCGTGGCTCCTCCGCTCGCTACATGATTTTCTGCAGGGGCGAATGTCGGAAGAGGAGTTTCATCAAGCTGCCGACGATAGTGTGCGATTGATCGTGGCAGCACAGCAGCGAGCGGGTGTGGACGTGGTCACCGATGGCGAGCAGCGTCGTGATGATTACGCCAGCTTTGTAGGAGGGCGACTGGATAACTGCCAGCTGATTCCGGTCACCGATCTGCTCCCCTACGTCGATCATCCCGAAGAATTTGCCGAGTCGCTCAATTCGCTGGATGTTCCTGCCGAAAAGGTGCGCTTTCCTGCCGTGTTCGGGCCACTGTCGCGACGAAATCCCATGGCGTTGCACGAACTACAGTTTGCACAAGGTCTGACCGAATCGCCAATCAAGGTTGCCCTGCCCGGACCGTATCTGCTGACACGTATGATGTGGATGGAGTGTATCTCCGATCGAGCCTATTCCGACCGTGAATCGCTCGCCGAAGACGTGATACGGATATTGAAAGAGGAACTGCACTTTCTGCTAGCCGCGGGTGCGGCGATCGTGCAATTCGATGAACCGGTATTGACCGAAGCGGTTTACGGTCGGCCCAGTAGCGGCAATCGCTCGTTCATGTGCGGGGCACTTGGAAATCGCGGTCGTGGTGACGAGGAACTGGCGTTTGCACAGACGTTGATCAATCGCGTTGTCGCCGGCCTGCCACGCGATCGGATCGCCTTACACATTTGTCGAGGAAACTGGACGCCCGACGAATCGGCCGCGTTATCGGGCGACTACCACCCGCTCATTTCGCTGTTGTCGCACGTCAATGTCGGCACGCTATTCTTGGAGATGTGCACGCCTCGGGCCGGCGAACTTGCCGTGTTAAGTCAGATTCCCGATTCCTATCGCTTGGGAATCGGCGTGGTGGACCAGAAATCGCCTCGAGTTGAACCGGTGGACGAACTTGTCGATCGCGGTGAAAAAGCCATCCAGCTATTTGGTGCCGAGCGAGTATTGTTGAACCCGGACTGTGGCTTTGCTACATTCGCGGATAATCCCATTTCGCCAAT
>JAGQPD010000414.1 GCA_020426865.1 Planctomycetales bacterium | reverse complement strand
GGCTCCGCTTGCCTCGATATGCCCCGATGGAGTATTATGGCAGTGGAGACAAGGCCATGAGCAATAAACAACTTCTTGAACGCATCGCGTGTGACCCAAAGGTCATGGTCGGAAAACCAGTGATCAAGGGGACTCGATTGACCGTCGAATATGTCTTAAGCCTTCTGGCTCACGGTTCGTCCACGTCGGACATCCTCGACGAGTATGAAGGGCTCACACCGGAAGATATTCAAGCGTGCCTGCTCTTTGCGTCCCAATCATTGGCGAGCACGGCTTTTATGCCGCTGGAGTCGGCGTAAGTGCGATTCCTTGTCGATGAATGTACCGGTCCAACCGTCGCACGCTGGCTGCGTGATCGATCCCATGAAGTCTTTTCAGTCTATGACGAAGCGAGGGGTGCAGCGGACGATGACATTCTCGACAGGGCATATTCAGAAAACTGGATTGTGATCACAAACGATAGAGATTTCGGCGAAAAGGTCTACCGCGACAAACGACCGCATCACGGCGTCATTTTCCTGCGGCTACAAGATGAACGGGCAGCCTCGAAGATCAGCGCAATTGAGAAGCTTCTGGATGCACACGAAGAGCGACTTGCAGATGCATTCGTTGTTGTCACTGAAACACAGGTTCGATTTGGCCACGCGTGAGAACAGTGGCAGAACAATGCCATCCACGAGCGAACTGGAAATGGTCTGGAAACGATCGGGCGGTTTTAAGATGGATCATCTTTCGCGCGTGCCGGGTGATGGCCAGCGTTCTGCCAAAGTTCCACGGATGTCCCCAGCCGTATCGCGACAACGCCGGAGGGCCACAACAACCTCTGCCGGTGGCGAAGCCACCGGTGACTTGCCCCCGCGCATCCCAGGCCCGGAGGTCCGACACAAAGGCGGCATAGCGAGTTGGCAATAGCCGCGAGTGTGTGCGCCTTGATGCAAATGGCAAGACGGGATTACCATTGTGACGTTCCTTGGCCCCCTCGCCGGCTTGCCCGGCAGGAGCCGCAGTTTGGTTGGCTAGCCGGCTCCGCACCTTCACCACCCCGGCCGATCGGAACGTCACAGTCTACTGCCTACTTGGCAGTGTCGGGGATACCGTCAACCCACCAGATTGATTCCACGGGGATTGCCCACATGCCGCGACCAACGGAGTCAGTGATCGAGTTTGGCACCCAGCCGCAGAGCAGTCCGCAATGCCCGGTTGTTCAATCTTGCGCTACCCACGTATCCCAACCTGGGAGGTCCGTCAGATCGTGGTACCCATTTGAGATTTCGGTCGCCGCTTGGCATTCGTCAGTGTAGAAGTCGGTGCAATAAAAGCGACCGTTGAACTGGCAGAAATCGATGGGTGGGATAGCGAGTTTATGGTCGCGAACCAATTTGCATCGCGGCCTGTTGATGTGGTCGACCACTCGTGAGATCGTAGACTTGTTGCCGTGCAGTAAGGCAAGGTATTCGTGCGGGTTTTCGGAGGCGAGGACATCAGGGCAAAGATCGGCGGTTCGGGGCGACGACGCGAGAGCGTCAGTGCGAATGGCACGTTCGCACCAAGCTGCAGTTTGTCGTAGATGCAGCGCAGTAAGTTGGTTCATTCGCGGCAAGACACCATCCAGGGCCTCTGGCTACGAGCTACCCTGGCGGGAACCTCCCCCGCTCGTCTTCAATCCACTTCCAGTCCGCACCTTCGCGGCTTTGTTCGGATCACTTTCATTAAGCAAGACCGATCAAGATAGTCGTTTCACACTTTGCTTCGTCCGCATTCCAGTGTTCATAGATCTCAAGATGGGGGTACTGTGGCTTCTCGCCGCGTTGCTCGAGTTCTTCCATCAACTGCCGCCAAATCGCTCCAAGGGTGGAATAGGGCCCAACATGTAGATACCTGACATAACGATCAAGCGAGACACCTAACGTTTCAAGCGTACCAACGTCCGTGGTGGTTGGTTCTTTCAATTCGATGCCCGTGAAGATCATCGAGTCGGGCAAGTAAACCCAGTGATTGATTCCCGCAGTCTTGATACGTCGATCTTGAACCTCCTTCCACATCTTGTCCATGAGCGGCTTTGCCGAAGTGTGCACGATTCCATTTTTGATCGACCCTCGGTAACCGAACAATGTCACCCGAAAGGGTACGGTCGAGACGTCAATATTCATGTGTTGATCCGAACGTTTTGTCGGCTAGCCAGGCGTGTGTGATCGATTCCATTGGAACAGACGGTCTCACAACCACCTCCGTCCACCAACTCAACTCGACTCCGCCGCGACACTACTCCGCGCTCATCGCGAAGTCAATTACCATCGGGTTAGGCAGTCACGCGCCGCATACGCACTCCTCTCGACAGAGCGAAAACGCTCCAATCAACATTTCGGCCGACAACTCGCAACGTGATCCGCCCCAGGTAGTCCGATCGATCTAGGACACGCGACCAGTAGCGAGCAGCACTTCGAATCGGTCCGCCTGCCGCCAGTCGTCGTGCGAATGCGAAGAGGCAATCGCGATACTCAGCCGGCGGTGGTACCAAAGTGTGAGTGGCTTCGTTGATCACAGTAGCAAGACAGCCGTACCCACAATTCAGATCGAAAATTACCTCATCGGCGCCGTCAGCGGTCGCGAATTGCAGAACCGCAGCCCAAAACGCCCGGTACGATCGCTGGTCTTCCGAAAGCTCAATTGAGTCCCATGGAGGTCCAGGGTAATCGGCGAGTGTAAGTACGGTGGCCATCTGGACCTCCTAAAAAACGGGTGTTTCTACACAAAGGTACGTAAACCGTAATAGAAATAGCCATTGGGGGGGGTAGGGGCACTTTAGATCACAAGAACCGGGATTTGCGTTCGGGAGCCCTGGTTCCGGGGTCGACTTGTGCCGCTGCAATAGACCGTGTGAACCTTGTCGCGAATCCGGTAGAATCTACGCTTGGCCGTTCGGATGAATCCGATCAACAGTGCTGGCGGCTCATGCGGTGTGAATGTGGAAAGTCGTTAGGGCGCCGGTCCACAGTCGCGTAGCTTAGCTTATGTGATGGGTGATTTCCATGCCGCGCATGCGGATTCTCACGCCTACCGAGCAGGCCCAGTTCGACGAGCCGCCGGATTTCAGCAGCGTGGAGCGAAAGCGGTTCTTCGACATCACGCCGAGAGTCCGTGAAATTCTTCACTCCCTACGGTCCCCAGAGAATCAGGTTGGCTTCGTAGTGACCTTGGGATACTTCAAGGCGACGAAACGTTTCTTCGCCCGGCAATTCCGCTCCACGGATATCGAGTATGTCTCTCGTTATCTGGGATTTCTTCCGCAACTC
>JAGQPD010000413.1 GCA_020426865.1 Planctomycetales bacterium | reverse complement strand
TCCAACGCCAGTTGCACCACCAATTGCCTCGCCCCAGTCGCCAAAGTCCTGCACGAAAACTTCGGTATCGAGCGCGGGCTCATGACTACTGTACATGCGTACACTAATGATCAGCGGGTGCAGGATATGCCGCACGCCGACGCCTATCGAGCTCGGTCGGCCGCTCAGAATATCATCCCCACGTCGACCGGTGCCGCCAAGGCGGTCGGGTTGGTGATTCCGGAACTTAAGGGCAAGCTTACCGGTATCGCGTTGCGAGTTCCCGTTGCCACCGGTAGCGTCGTCGACTTGACCGTCGATACCGCCAAGAAGGTAACCGCCGCCGACGTGAACGCCGCCGTCAAAGCGGCCGCGGAGGGACCACTCAAAGGCATCCTCTGCTACACAGAAGACCCGATCGTCTCTACCGACATCATTGGGGATTCCCATAGCTCGATCTTCGCTGCTCCATTTACCCAAGTCATGCAGGACGACATGCTGAAAATCGTCTCCTGGTACGACAACGAATGGGGTTACAGCAGCCGGACGGTTGATCTCGTCTCGCGATTGGGAAAATTTAAATAACGCGATTCGGCCACGGATCAACGTGACAGGGATCAAAAGACAGGGACCAAGGGCGAGCGAGCAACGTAAGGGGCTCGCGGACTCCATGGTCCCTTTTTTGTTGCGACTATTTTGCGTCAACGACAAAGTACCGGACGTGGCAGGCGTGTCCTTTGCTTGCAGCATTGCGATCTTGCGACGTCTTCAGCGTCAGAGTGTGCGATGTTGGTGGCAGGTCGTGTGCGAGGATATAGATCCACGGGATGTTCAGGCCGGCGCTCCATTTTGTGAATTGGTCGAGTTGTTGCAGGGGGCCGTCGTCGATGCGGTATTCGACGATGCCGGCATCCGGGCCAGCCACGATGATCATCCCAATGGCGGTACCGTCGAAGGTGAGTGACAATTCGGCCTCCGGCTCGGTTGCGGAAACGAAGGGGACATTCACAAAGCGAGTGCGAGTGGCGCCTCCCAATGGTGGCTTCCATGCGGGGGTGAGTTGCCAGGTTCGCGTGCGGTTGGTGAGGGACGGATCGAGCAATTCGCCGAAGTCATAGGCGCCGGAGGCGATGGGCCATGAATCGCCGTGCGGGGCAAGCGAGCTGGCTGGGGCGACCGACCACGCCTGTTTCATCAGCTGATCGATCAAATCGGCATAGACCTGATGTCCGGCCGGAGCTGGGTGAACGCCGCCAAAATCGTCTGGCGACATTTGTCCGGATTCGAACAATCGGGTAATCTCTTTAGCTTGATCGATCGCGTTGATACCGTAGCGGATTGCGATTTCTTCGAGCGTGGCGATTTGCCAAGGTGTGCGGCGAGCCCGATATTCCGACTCGTAGTGATCGTCGTAGAAGTACTGTGCGATGATATCAATGTTAGGGTTTTGGCGTCGAGCATGGACGATGATACCTTCGACTCCGCGTAGAATCTCATCGCGGTGGCGACCGTTGTGCAATTCATTAACGGCTGATTCGATGAACAGCAGATCGACCGGGCCGTGGCTGAGAACATCTTGCTGCAGGCGAAACGCGCCCATCGTGGAATCGGTTGAGGCGATACCGGCCTCGATGAATTCGAACTCGGTATTGGGGAATTCTTGTTTGAGCGATTGCATTACAAGATTGTGCCAACCGTTCATCTCGGTAATAGAGCCTCCTAGAAAGGCCACGCGACCGCGCCGCGTCGTTTGAAAGATATGCCGGCAATTCTGCAGCCCGTCTCGCACGTAGATGGGTGGGACGTTGTCGGGCATGGTGTATTTCTTGATAAATCGATACGGAATTTCCGGGTGGGTAAGATCAAAGTGATGCCCATCCAGGGCATTTCCGTGTGGCAGGGAAATGACATAGAACACACGGTGCCCCAGGTCCTGGAGTTTTTCCTGCAAGACGTATGTGTTTTCCACTGGCGGCACGTGTTGATCGTCCTCGGTCACAATGTGCATGATAGGGATCTGCGCCATGGCGACGGGACCCAGATTGTCGATTGGATTATCGCCATAATCGATCGCTGCGGATTGATCGAAGCCATATTCCTTGAGGAACGCTTGCCACGAGGGTTCGTCCCCCTTGCCACTTCCCCGCCCCCCGGGCCAGCTTTTCGGGTCACACACTGGTGTGTCACAATAGATGCAGGCCACCGCATCGGGGTGATTTTTTGCCCAGCGATAGACGAACAGGCCACCGCGACTGACGCCGTAGAGGACAGGCTTGGCATGAAAACCTTCCTGCTCGGTCAGAACGCGGTAGAAGGCTTCCCAGTGTCGCAGCGCCCGGGGGCTACCGAACATCCCATCGGTATTGACGAAAGCGATATGGAATCCGTCTGCGAGCAGCATTTTGTCGACTTCGGCGTGATATTGTGGAAATCGTGCTCGCCACAACCAAGGCGTTCCCGGTGCCGCTTCGCGAGGAGCGACGACATAGCAAGGTCGGCCGTCGACTTCAAAATCCGTCCGCGTGTATCCTTCCCACGTGGATTGTTTCCCCTCCAATCCGAATGCCACTGTTGCCTGATATAACGTCCACAGGAAAAACAACAGGAACGTCCAGCGAGTCGACATGGTTACGCGCGACATGATTGCCCCACATCAAAAAAATGCTTGTGATCAAGTTCTTGGTGATCCGGCTGGCGATTCTCTTGCCCCGGATCGCTCCGCCGTGTCCTGCCGCCGGGGCCTGTTTACCCGTTTCGGCCATCACGGGACTCCGCTTGGGACACGACTGGGGGACTCCGCTTGGGACACGACTCGCGCTACGGCCGGTCGGGGGACCAGGACGGAACGGGGCGTAAGTCCGGTTTGGTGGATGTGTCGGCCGTGTGCAAGGTGATCCCGGAGGTTTCGTGTGACGGTTCTGTGGCTGTATTGTGCACAACGCGAGTCAATGGGGTCCATCCATGTCCGTCGCCGGTATCAATGGTAACTTCGCGTTTGGCCTCCAGCTTTCGACCATCGACGGTCACATAGCGGGCGAACACCATCACACGGTCTGTATTGGGCGGGCCACCTGGCCAGGGGAGTTGTAGGTGGATGCCCTTGCCGAACATTGTATTGCGCAGCTTGTTGACGGTGTCCGCGGCATCGAAGTCCCAGCGAGCGATGCGGGCTGCGGAGCCTGACTGGGAGGCGTCGAGGACCACGATGGAAATATTTCCGGGGAGCGCGACATACTGGCCGCCATGATTGCGTGGTTCGACGACCACGAATAGCCCTTCGTCGCCGGGGCGACCATCAAAGTCGTAGCCGCCTGTGAGGCGAGAGTTGACCACAATGCGGGCGATGTTTGCGTCGACTTGTACCATACCAACATCGTTTGACTCGGCGAGCGCGATCGGTTCCATTTGATGGGATAGGTGGGCGTGATGGGAGGCCTGCCCCAAGCGACTCCCTTCCAGCGTCGGGACCTCCAACGGCGGGGCATTGTCCAAAGCATCGGTCGGTAATTCGATCAACGGAGCGTCGCCGGAGGGTGGGGCGAGTTCTTCCAAAGTGGGATCGTTGCTGGAGTCATCGAGGGATTCGTCGCCGGAAGGCGCATCTCCTGGCGCTTGCAGGACGTCTTGATCGGCGGGCGTAGGACGCGATCCGGCGTCGGCGTTTGGCTCTTGTGACGGTGCTTCCTTGGCTGCAGCGGGCGGATTTTCGCGCGGCGTGGGGAGCAGCGACCGCAGTGGACGGCTCTTACGGGGTTCTTCCACGATGGTTCCACAGTCTTCGGACTGGGAGCGGTAGGCACGGCGGCAGGAGGCGAGCTGTGCGTTTTTTAGTTTGACTTCATCTTCGAGGGCGTAAAGTTGGTCCTCGAGCCAGCGGTTTTCGCTTTCGAGCATCTCGATGGACGTATCGTCGACCATCCGGCATCCGGTCAGCGGGAACGTCGCGGCCGATAGGCAAAGCCAAGCCATGGAGCTGAAGATACGCGCGTTCATTCGTGCCTCGAAGAGGGATCCGTCAAGCAGCGACCTATGAACTTCCTGTTCAATAACTGCGAGGCAATCTGGTACGAAACTTTCGCTTGCGCGTCAATGGCGACTTCCGACTATTTCTTCGCCATGTGTTCGATCACTTGATCGATCAAGTTGTATTCCATGGCCTCCGCCGCGGTCATGAACCGATCGCGATCGGTATCTTTTTCGATTTTATCGAGTGGTTGGCCGGTATGTTTGATGAGGATTTCGTTGAGTCGCTGTTTGACTTTGCGAAATTCCTTAGCATGGATCGCGATTTCCTCGGCGGTCCCTTCCATGCCAGCAAGGGGCTGATGGATCATGATTCTGGCATTTGGCAACGCGTGTCGTTTGCCAGCAGCGCCAGCGGTCAGCAGTACGGCGCCCATCGAAGCGGCCTGACCGATGCAGTAGGTTGCCACGTCGCAGGTGATAAATTGCATCGTGTCGTAGATAGCCATCCCTGCACTGACGCTACCGCCAGGAGAATTGACATAGAGGTGGACATCGGCGGTAGGGTCTTCGGATTGGAGAAACAGCAATTGCGCGACGATCGAGTTTGCAACTTCGTCATTGACGCCGGTTCCGAGAAAGATGATGCGGTCTTTCAGCAGTCGGCTGTAAATATCGTAAACGCGTTCTTCGCGGCCACTTTTTTCGACGACATAAGGAATCAGAGGCATTGTAAGGAGAGCTCCTGCGAGACCGGGCGTTAGTTATTCGTCTTCCTCGTCACTTCCCGGAGGCTTGGTGAGGATTTCGTCAACCAAGCCATATTCTTTGGCTTGTTCGGCGTGCATATAAAAATCACGATCGGTATCTTTAGCGATTCGCTCGACGGGTTGTCCGGTGTGTTGGGCGAGGATTTGATTGAGGACATCGCGGGTCTTAAGGATCTCCTCGGCTTGGATTTCGATATCGCTGACCTGCCCGCCGACTCCGCCGTACGGTTGGTGGATCATCATTTTCGCGTGGGGCAGAGCAAATCTCTTGCCGGTCGTCCCACCTGCCAGCAGCACGGCACCGCCGCTGGCGGCCAGGCCGACGCAGTAGGTCGATACGGGGCAACTGAGCATCTGCATGGTATCGTAGATGGCCAGCGTCGCTGTCACACTTCCACCGGGCGAGTTGATATAGAAGTGAATATCTTTGCGCCGGTTTTCGCTTTGAAGATACAGCAGTTTCATCACCAATTCATTGGCGTTGCCATCGTAGATTTCGCCTTGCAAAAAGACGATTCGGTTTTCCAGTAGTAGATCGCCGAGAGTCATTTGGCGCTGACGTTGGTAGTCTGCGTAGGCGAAAGCCCTGGGGGCTGATGAGGAGTGTAAATGGCTGTTACCCATTCGATCCTTCCCGATAATTGTGCCCATCTGGTGAAAAACTTATCGATCCGTTGGACGGCGACACCATTCGTCGCGCCGTGGTTGTGCAGCGAGTGACCTTGGTGGCGAACCGAGGCGCCGACCGTCGAGAAATTAACCCGGAGCGGAACGTGAGGGGAGGGTGACTACGGCAAGAGCACCCATCCCCAGCCCATCGAATGCCAATAGCATTCATAGCATTCTAGGTGTAATCGGTTGGTTGGCTCAAGGTCTGGGCGTCGTCTCCATGCTTGGCGTCTGGAATTTCTGCAGCGGCCTTACCGCCAAGGGCATGGTCAACAGCGCTGACCTCTTGCTTGGTTGGTTCGTATGGCTCGTCCTTAAACGTGGCAAATTGTTGGATAAGGTCAATCGCCTTGTTTTCGATGATTTGATTTCGCAGGGCATCCATTAGCCCACGTTTTTCGTAACGGGCCCGTACGCTGCGTGGCGACTCGTTGGACTGTTTGGCGATCCGTTGGATTTCTGCCTGATAGTCCGTCTCGTCTGCCTCCAGTTCATTCTCTTCAGCGATCCGTTCCAAGATGAAATGTTCCTTCAGTGCCGTTGCGGTCGATTGGCGGCTGTTTTGGATCAACTGATTGCGGTGGGCGCGAATCTGTTCGTCCGAGAAGCCGTACGACTGCAATTCCATCACGGCACGATCCAATTCTCGCGACGCCTGGCGGCGCAACATCGTGGGCGGCAAATCCCAGTTGGCGGACTCGGTCAGCAAACCGGTGATCTGTTGGCGAATCTTGCGATTCTGATGGTACTTTAGTTGCTGCTCCATCGATCCAATTACGTAATCCCGCAGTTCCCCTTCGGTGGCGAAATCAAATCTCGCCAAGAACGCTTCCGTCATTTCGGGCAACTCGGTGCGGTTGACCGTCAGCACTTCAAAATCGAGCGCAACGGTCTTGCCAGCCACCGCCTCGTTATCGGTTTCGTCGCTGATCTTCAACTCGGCCTTCCGATGATCACCGGTCTTGACGCCGACCATCAGTTTGTCGAACCCTTCGAGCTTTCCGTCGTTGAAGCTGACCGTGGGACGAAGTGTGATTTCGATGGCATCAGCTGACGACAGTTCCTCGCCGTCGAGCGAAGCGGTAAGTTGTACAAGCAACGTATCTCCGACCGCGGCACCGTCGTCGACGGCATGCGTGAGCGCGAATTTGCTGAGGACACTCTTGAGGTGTTCATCGACATCATCGCGAGTGAACGAGCGAACCGGACGAACCAGTTTGAGCCCCTTCCACTTCGGCAATTCGAACTCCGGCCGTACTTCCAGGTCGAATTCAAACGTCATCGGCCCTTCCGCTGGAAGTTCGACCGCGTCGAAATCAAAGTCCGGCTCACTGATCGCCGAAAAGTCCTGGTCCTCGCTCACCTGCGTCATGCAATCCAACAGCAGCGATCCCTTGATTCGGCTGTGGACGTCATCCTTAAAATGGCTCTCGACCAATTTCCTCGGGGCACGACCCGGCCGAAATCCCGGGACATTCGCTTTCGGGACCAACTCGGAGAATGCTTCGTTCAAATAACGGTCGATGTCCTCGCGCGATATCGTGACCGCTACGTGCCGCTGGCACGCACTGGGGGAGGTCACGTCGACCTGCAAATCCAGCTTCGGTCGCTCGGAACCGCCGTCCGTTTCCGACGTTTCGTCCTTTTCCATTTCCGCTTCTGGGCTCGTCATAGCAACTCAGTTAAATTGGCTTGTCATTCAAACAGCGCTCAACGGCACATTCTAAACATTCCAAAGTCTCGTGCGTTTTCCCGAAATCGGTCGGCTGAGATCGCCCGTCCCTAACGCGTGCCCGCACCCCCGGCTCGTTTGAGCTCATAGAAATACGAAGTTCGACGTGGCAAGCTACGGCGACCAAAGCCGAAACGCCCCCAATGCCGCGGCGGCCTAAACCGCAGCGCCCCAGGGCTCCATCGCGTACACCGTGGCGCCCCAAAGCATCGTGTCGCTAGGCGACAGTTCTTTCCGTGCTTCTTCCCGTGTTCCCATTTTCCGGTCAACTCATTGGCCGACGATCCGGCCATTTTTAAGAGCGGGTGATGGGATTCGAACC
>JAGQPD010000412.1 GCA_020426865.1 Planctomycetales bacterium | reverse complement strand
ACGGCCGCGATCATCATCCCCGCTGTTTTACCATCTGGATGGCCGGTGGTGGTATACGACCGGGAGTTGTCTATGGTGCGACCGATGATTTTAGCTACAACATAACGGAACACCCGGTTCATGTCCGAGATGTGAATGCCACGATTTTGCATCAATTGGGAATTGACCACGAGCGTCTGACCTTTCCCTTTCAAGGATTAGACCAACGGTTGACGGGCGTCGAACCGGCTCATCCAATTCACGGCATCTTGTCAACCTAAGGCGATAGCGATTGCAGACACTCCGTCGCTTGACCCACGTATTCTAGTCCTATAGCCAGTAATGCAGGCACGTCGCTAGAAGATCAGTGGAGGGAACGGGGTCGTGAGGACGGTCAGATCGATAAACCAGGCACCGTCAATACGGACAAAGGCGATTGGCGTGTCGATATCCAGATTCATGCCTTTCATGACTTGATTGGCTCGGGCGTGGTCGCCGTCGATTTGAAGGTCGGCCAGTTCGAACGGGGCGACTTCTGGCATGTCCAGACCTTCGAGGATTGGGTTTTCGCTTTTGAGTTCCGCCAAGACGTCGTGGATCTTGGCGAGCTCGTCCTGTATCGACTGGTTTGGAAAGGCCGCCTGCGTGGGGCGGGTGGCAGCAAACAACGCCGCGCGATCCGTGATTTCCGATGGTCGGTTGGCAAGTGCCTGGTCGATGGCGTCTGCCAACGACTGTCCTTGGGCGGTAAGCATCGGGGCGGAGACCGTGAAGCCGAAGGGGACAAGTTGTTGGAAGATATCCGGCTGCGAACGATTGGTTTCCACCATTCGTCGGATGGAATGACGTATCGCGAGGTCCTGGCTGGCCGGCGAAAGCGCATTAAAATAGTCGGTCCAGCGGCTTTCCAGCATCGCATTGATGTACGCATCGAATGCATCGTTGGGTGTGCTGAAACGAGCCGGCGAAGTCACGACCTGGGTCGTTGGGGAGGACGCAACGGAGTCTGTTGAGTCGTTGGCCCGGGCAACGTCGTCGCTTGGAGGGTATTCGGTGCCAGTCGCTCTGGCATCAGTCACTTCGGTATCGTAACCGGGTTCGGGAAGCGACGATTCGCGAGAGACGCGTGCGGGCAACTGCTGCGGATTGGACGCGACCGTGCCATTGGCCTTCAATAGCACGAGCACGATTCCTCCCCCTAGGATCATGCCCAACAAAGCGACGACGGCGACGCCGATGACCAAAAGTGGCAACGTGGAGCGTTGCGGCGTGGGGCGCGTGTCGGCGAGTGCGGCCTGTGGCGACGCAGATCGTGTATCGATCGCAGGCTGATCTGTCACGCGTACGGCGGGCGTGGCGGTTCGCACTTGTTTCTTGGTCGACGCCGCATTTGATTCATGGAGGTCGACGAAAGGCACCTGCAACATGGCCCCGCACGATGGGCATTTTACGGTATGTCCGGCCAGCGACACCGGGGCAGCGAATCGCTTTTGGCAGACGCAGTTCACCGTGAGATGTCTCGAGTGGCTGGTGGGAACCGCCGGCGATGCCGTCGATGATGACGCGGCGGGGAGTGCCTTGGCGCCCGGGATCTGCAGCGAACCACCACAGTTAGGACACCTGCATCTCTTCCCCGCAAGGGAATCTTGAGCTTGGAACTTCTTGCCACAGGTGCAGGCAACGGATATCGCCATCGGCGGATGCTCCGGCAGGTTCAGCGGTCGGACGGTAGACCACTATTCTACTCGCAGCGCTACATCGAGCAAAGGGACTCGCAGTCAGGCGTCCGCATGAGTCCGATTGGTCGCCATTTCAGAACAGAGGTGGGCGATACATTTTTCGCAAGGCCGAGGTCGACAGCGACCCGCTACGACGGCGGATTTCCTGGTCCCCGATCATATAGACATAGGTGGGGACGACGATGATATTGTGTTTCCTGGCCAATTCGGGTGAGTTTCGCACGTTGATCGTACGAATAAGGAACCCTTCCTTTTTGATTTCGGCGACCGCCGCTTTGCCTGGCAGGCAGCCCCGTCAGTCGGGTGCGGTGAAGTAGAGGACGCGCCCTTGGGCGGTTTCGGGCGTCACGTTGACGCGGCTTTGGATGGTCTCCCAGTTCATGCCGATCGCCACGACCATCGGGACGGTAAACGCGATGAAGGCGATCGCGAGGGTTTTAACAGCTGGGTGCATGGGATTTCACCTTTCGATATTCCAAGAGCGACATCGAAAGGTTAGTTTACCGAGGCGGCGCGTCAAGCAGAAATTGCCGCTAGCTGCCACGGCGTTGGCTCTTGGGTATAGCATACAGATGTATATTATTTTGGCGTCGGGCCACGTTGAGTCATGCCGGCGCTGGCAGAAGTCCATTAGGGAACCGATGTTGGCCAGTGGCATGGGGGCTGCAATGAGACGAAGACGCTTATGCGCGTTGGCGGTTTTGGCGGCGGCGGTCGGCTTCCTTGAGAGTACTTTTGCGAAGCCGGATGCTATCGGGAGTGATTTCGACCAGTTCGTCGTCCTCAATGTATTCCAGGGCGGCTTCGAGGCTGAGAACGCGCGGGGGTTTGAGCAGAATGTTGGCATCGCTACCGGCGGCGCGGATATTGGTCAGTTTCTTTTCCTTGGTCGGATTGACGTTCATATCGTCGGAGCGGCTGTTTTCGCCGACGATCATTCCTTCGTAGATGTCGTCGCCAGGCGCGACGAACAGCTCGGCCCGTTCCTGCAGGCCGTCGAGGCCATAGGCAACGGCCTTGCCGGCCACCATGGAGACAAGAACGCCATTGGCGCGGCGAGGGATATCGCCACTGAGTGGACGGTATCCTTCGAAGCGGTGATGGAGCACGGCAGTGCCTTGGGTGGCGTTGAGGAGGCGGGTGCGGAGGCCGATCAAGCCACGAGCGGGTACGGAGAATTGGGCGTGGGTATAGTCGCCGCGTGTTTTCATTTCGAGCAATTCGCCGCGGCGTTGGCCGATCATTTCCATCACGGGTCCCAGCTTATCGGAGGGGCATTCCACGACCAGCGTTTCGTAAGGTTCTTCCGTCTTTCCGTGGCGTTCGCGAAGGATCACGTGCGGCTTGCTGACGGAAAGTTCGTAACCTTCGCGTCGCATGGTCTCGATCAATACTGCCAAATGCATGACACCGCGTCCACAGACCGCCAAAGCATCGCTCCCCGCCACTGGTCGTACTCGCAACGCGACATTGCGTTCCAGCTCGCGGAACAACCGGTCGCGCAATTGACGCGTGGTAACGTATTTTCCTTCGCGGCCGGCGAATGGTGAGCTGTTGATGGAGAAGACCATCTCGAGCGTCGGTTCGTCGACCTTAACCCGCGGCTGAGAACGGCGGTGTTCGTTGTCGCTGACCGTATCACCGATTTCCACGCCTTCCAGTCCCACGATCGCCACGACCTCGCCCGCTTCTGCATGGGAGACTTCCACGCGTCCCAAGTTTTCAAAGACGTACAATTGGCTGACCTTGATCGTTTTGACTTCGTCGTTGGCTTGCATCAATGCAATCGTTTGGCCCTGCCGGATCGTTCCGGCCTGCAATCGGCCAATGGCAATTCTACCGACGTATTCGGACCAATCGAGCGTCGTGACGAGCATTTGCAGGGGCGCGTTGGCCTCGATTTCCGGACCAGGGATGTGTTCGAGGACTAGGTCGAGCAGCGGCTGCATCGAATCGGTGCGTACATCCGGATCAAGGGTTGCGTAACCCGATTTGGCGCTGGCAAAAATATGAGCGAAGTCGTCGATGTGTTCTTCCGCACCGAGATCCAACATCAATTCCAGGGTCTCGTCGACAACTTCGTGAGCACGAGCGTCGGGGCGATCGATCTTATTGACGACGACGATCGGGCGCAGACCTGTCTCCAAGGCCTTTTGCAGTACGAAACGAGTTTGCGGCATGGGACCTTCGGCGGCATCGACCAGTACGAGCGCCCCGTCCGCCATGCGAAGGACACGTTCCACTTCGCCGCCAAAGTCGGCGTGCCCGGGTGTATCGATCAAATTGATTTTCACGCCACGATACGGAACGGCGATATTTTTGGCCAGGATCGTGATTCCTCGCTCGCGCTCCTGATCGTTGGAATCCAAAATCCGTTCGCCCTGCAGTTGATTGGCACGAAATTGGCCACTTTGACGAAGCAGACAGTCGACCAACGTTGTTTTGCCGTGGTCGACGTGGGCGATGATGACAATATTCCGAATGTCCGTGCGTCGCGTCATATTCGTATCCGCATTGCTGTTCATAAATAGTCTGGATCGGGTAGTTTGTCGGACCAAAGCCTACCGGTCAACGGCAAACGGCGGTTCGTTGGCAGCACCCAGGGCCTAGGTTAGAATAAAAACGATAGCGGATCGTCGTCTGAAACTCGAGAAACTTGGGTCCGCTGGCTGCCTATCGCCTTGCCACGCCGTTTGACCATTCTCCGCATGCGACTTTCGAGCATCCCGCAACTCTACCGAAACCTCAACCGCGGCACGGAAATCGTGTCGGTGATGAGTAAATATGGCTTGGCGGATTGGTTGAGCCGATTGAATCTCGATTTTGCCAAGGGATTGCTCAAAGATCGGGACGGAGCCGTTCTGGCTCGACAGTCACGTGAGACTCGCATTCGTTTAGCTCTGAGCGAACTTGGGCCGACGTTCATCAAGTTGGGGCAGTTGTTGAGCACCCGCCCGGACCTGGTCGGCCGCGAGTTATCGGACGAGCTGCGGATGTTGCAGACCCAGATCACTCCTGATCCACCAACCGTCGTGCGGACGATTGTGGAAGAAGAACTGGGGCAACCGATCGACCAGTTGTTTTTGCGATTTGAAGACGAACCGGTCGCGGCCGCATCGATCGGCCAGGTGCACCGCGCGACACTGCGAACTGGTGAAGCCGTGGTGGTGAAAGTGCAGCGATCCGGCATCGCGGAAAAAGTACGCCGCGACGTTGATGTGATGTCGGGATTGGCGCAGATGGCCGAGGCGATACCCGAGCTAGCAACCTATCGGCCGGTGGCGACGTTGGCAGAATTCCAACGTACTCTGTTGCGCGAATTGGATTTCGGCCGTGAAGAACGGAATCTGCAGCAGTTTGCGGCTCGCTTTGCGGGTAACGAATTCGTTCGTGTGCCCCAACCGTTTTCCGAGCTTTGCACGCCCCGTGTCTTGACGATGGAGTGTATTGAAGGGATCAAGTTGACTGAAGTCGCGCATCTTGATCCGCTTGAAAACGACTTGGCCGCGATTGCCCGACGCGGTGCGGAGATCTACATGGACATGATCTTCGTCGACGGATTTTATCATGCCGATCCGCATCCGGGTAATTTGGTCATTTTGCCGGGAGGCGTGATTGGGCTGCTCGACTTTGGCATGGTCGGTCGCGTCGATGAGCAATTGCGGGAAGACATCGAAGAGATGATGCTCGCCATCTTTCAAAATGATCCATCGCATCTGGCGGCGGTGATGATGCGAGTGGGCCATGCCCCAACGACGCTCGACCAGGCGGCGTTGCGGGGGGACATTTCCGATTTCGTCAGCCATTACGCAGCGCAGCAAGTTGGTGCCGTGGATGTCGGGAAGGCGTTGACGGAAATGAGTGAAATGATCTTCCGCTATCGGATTGTGTTGCCGCCCCAGGTTGGAATGCTCATCAAGACACTGGTTACGTTGGAAGGTACGGCGAAACTGCTGAAGCCTGAATTCAGCATTTTTGAAGTACTCAAGCCCTTGCAACGGCGCGCGATGTTGCGACGTTTTTCACCAGCGCGTCGGATCAAAAAGATGCGACGGATATATTTGGAGCTTGAGCAACTGGCGACGATCTTGCCCCGCCGGGCCACCGAGATTCTGGATCAAATCCAAGCCGGAAAATTTGACGTGCACCTGGACCACCGCGGCTTAGGACCATCGGTCAATCGGTTGGTCCTGGGGATGTTGGCCAGTGCTCTGTTTCTTGGGTCTTCGTTGCTCCTAAGTCGCAACGTCCCCCCCCTGATGTTTCCCGAAGAAACGTGGTTCGGTTTGCATCGCGTCTCTATCCTGGGCATGACGGGGTTCATGACCAGCCTGCTGCTGGGCCTGCGGTTGCTACGAGCGATCGGCAAATCCGGGCATCTGGACCGCAATGAGTAGGCCGACCGTCACCGGTAGGGCCATTGGGTGGCTACGCTGCGACATCCAGTTTTTCGCCAATCCTTGGGGACCATTCCGCCAGGACGCTTTCGATGCGGGCGTTCAATTCATCCAGCTGGCGGAGGACGTCATCCTGTCGAGCGTCGAGGTCGTCGATCAGTGAGGGGGAAACAATTTCAGGTTGGGGCATGATCTGTGCGCCTGGCAGCGATGGATATGGCAAAGGTAGGGGAAGATGGTGGCACGCGGCCCGTGTTGCCATTAAGATTCGGCCGGACCGAGATTGGTTTTCGAGCCGCATCGGTGCGAAACCGGAAGACATTTTCCCCCCGGTTTCCGTGCGTACTACGTGTTTCTGGAATGCCGACTGTTGCTGGAATGCCGAATGTTCCGTCCGTTTGCGTTCTTCCGGCGGATCGGCCGCTCTGGACAAACCGCGGAAGTGCCGTTACCATACCGGGTCACGGGTGATAGCAAAGGTGGCAAACTGGACGAACAATGCCGATTTGACGAAGCGATGCCCGGTGGTAGGATAGATTCGCAGGTTACGGTCAAATCCAGGAATAACCCAAGGGGAGGTCAAGTGGTAAAGCTTGTTGTGCGGGACCGTGAGAGCATCCAAGAGGCGGTCCGACGGTTTCGTAAACTGGTGGAGCGAAGCGGTATCAAGAAAGAAATGCGCCGCCGGGAATATTACGAGAAACCCAGCGAAATCAAACGTCGAGCTCGTCTTCGAGCCGAGCGTCGTTCACGCCGTCAACGACTGCTGGGTCTGTAGTCAGCTAGTTCGTTTTCTTACAAGCTGGATCGCGCAAGCTAGGCTGCAGCGCGCTAGTGCTTTGTGACCGCTAAAAATGAGAGTCGCGTTTCTGGCCGCCTCTCCCAGACCCTCACAATTGTGAGCGTCTGGGAGAGGCGAGGCGATCGGACGCACCCTAATTTTTAGCGGTCACAAAGCACTAGATTGCGGTGCGCGGGAAGCCGGTCGCTGATGCGGACGCCCGTTGGCTAAGCTTGGCCTGCGCTACTATTGGCAATGCTACTATTGGCAATGCTACTATTGGCAATGCTACTATTGTCTCGATGCTGCCGGATGCATGGCTGCCAGCTTATTGCCGCTGGGATCCCGGAATCACGTAGCGACTGTCCAATTCGTTAGCTCGGCGGAAGTGTGCATGTGCCACATCTGTGTCTCCGAGTTCGAAGAGTGTCCATCCCAGTAGGTAGTGGGCCCGTGGTTCGGACTCATCCATTGCCAGGGATTCGCCAATGGCAAAGGCGGCTTGCTCGAAATTGCCAGCTTGGTAGTGGCATTCTCCCAGCAAGCAGAGCAGTTTCGAATCCGCCCGAGATTGGTCAATGGTTGCCGACAACAGTTTCGTAGCGGCTGCCAATTGTTCTTCGTCGATCATCTTTCGGGCCATGGCAAACACTTGGGCGTTGGTCCGAGGGCTCGACTTTGGCTGTTGCACCAACGTTCGTGAAGGGCTGGCCGGCGGTTCCACGTAGGACGTTTGCTGGATCATCGCGGGGTCATCAGTGGCGGGGTAGGACGCCTGCAATTCAGTCGAATCGACGAATTCCGTCACCCGCTGCACGCCTTGTTTGCGTCGCGGTGCTCGGCTGACAGCCTCGCATCGGATTGTATGTTCGCCAGCCGTAAGGGACCGGGCGGCAATTTCGCACGTTATTTTCTCTCCAGGTTCGAGCCGAACGATGGGGTCCAAAGCAACCTGTCCCTGACCAACTTGGCCCTGTTTCCCTCGCAACGAAACCGGATCAATACCGGCGGAAAAGTAGGCATTGACCTGCACATCTTCGACCGCCGCTGCACCGCGATTGCGAAGGGAAAGGGTGTAGATTGACGTCTCGGCACCAGCTACCGGCGCAGATGGTTCGATGACTGTCAATTCCAGGTCGCCCCGTGGTTCATCGGCCAATGTTTTCATGGCTGCTGCCATCGTTGTGGCAGTTGCTTGCCTGACCAAGTGTGTCGTTTTCTCGTCGAACACCATCAAGTTTGGGTTCGCTGCGCTCACTTCCACGCGAATCTGGTGGCTGCCAGCGGAGAGTGCCTTGGCCACGACCTGAAAGGTGAATTGCTGATTCGGCTGCAGACTGGGGATGGGAGTGCACACGACCTTGCCGGTTTGGAGCTTCCCATGGCAGTTGTGGATCGATACGGGCTCCATTCCCGCGGAGAAGTACGCCACCGCCGTGATGTTTTGCAATGGTTGTTGCGAGGCGTTTCGCAATTGGATCGTATACGTCGATGGACGGCCGGTTTCGCCGGGACCCTGCGGTTCGGCGATGCTCATTTCCAGCTCCTGTCGGAGTGCGGCGGCAGAGTCGGCGGCGGCAGACGGAAGTCGTTCGGGCTCAACGACTGCCGGTGAGCCTAGAAGCTCCGGTGACGTTGCGCCAATTGCCTGCATGTCGGCGTTGGACTCCGTTTCGAGCGTATCGCCCGCCAGTGGCTCGGCATTTCGAGACCCGTCCTGCGACCAGCCGCTAAGCAGTGCCGGCGCGGCGGACTCGTCGGTCTCCAGCCGTGGTACTGTGTCACTCGACCAACGGCTTGCCGTAGTGTCGCTTGCCGGCGGAGCTTCGAGATCCGGCGGATGGATCTCCTCGGTTGTCGAGTCGCTTGAGTTGCTCACGTTGCTATCCGGCCGGTCGGCATGCGTTTGGCTCCACTGGGCAGGTAGATCGGGCGTATGGTCTGGATGCTTGCTGACCGTTGATCGGGGTGCGGTGTCCTCCGAGTCCTCCGAGCTTGTCGCCGAGTCTTCGTCTGGCGATGCGACATCTAGTGTTCCATCTTGATAGCTGACCGGCGCTACGCTCGAACCATCCGAATGATTCAACGTGGGAGATTGGGTTGGCACTGGTTCGGCAGCAGGCGGCGTTCCCGTCCATGTTGGGACGGGCGGCGTCGCCATCGGCGGCGGGTATCCGCCGTGGACATACGGTTGGGGAACGTTCGGGTACGCGCCATAGCTGCCATAGCCACCCGGATACCCAGGCACTGCGTAAGGGACGCCAGGCGGCTGTGCCGGATAAGACGACGGCGATGCGACCTGTGCAACTTGTGATGTGCCGTCGAGGGATGCGTGTGAGTGAGCCGATGGGGCGTTACCGGGATGGGGCGGGAATTGCATGACAACCACGACGCCCACTAGGATGCCGGTGGCTGCGAATCCGCCAAGTACTAAAGCTTTGGTCGAGTGTTGCATAGCTCTTCCATCGTACGAAGAGTGTTGACGCGATCGGGAATGACGCAATCGTGATTTCCTGTCCAACTAGCGCCATTTCACGGCCGCAATGCCCGAAAATGACGGTAGGCGCTCCTTAGTATCGTCTGCCCGAATAGCCAACCTGATTGAAACTTCTCGACTAACCGGTAAAACCGGCATAATTTTCCCAATTGGCCGATTCATGGCGGTACCAGGTGGTCCGACGGTGGACTCGGATCGCGTGATAAGACAGCAGCGTTAAGACAGCAGCAATGCTGCTAGTGCGAGCATGGGATGCTGGAATAGTGGTTGGCACCGCGCATAAAAAAACGTGACGGGGTCCCCTCGAGCTCCAAGCAATTCCCCGTCACGCACGTGGACGACCGCCCCTCCCCGAGGCGTCGTACCTGACCAAGGGTAGATTCACGGCGGGCTCAGTCAATGGAATCGCCTGGCAAAACTCATGGTTTTCTCGCCGAGTGGGATGAACGTGTTAACGTTACCGGTTGCGGCAATTAGTAGTGTCAACGATGTGGTTGAATGGCAACACGTAGGGCGCGATGGGGTGAAGCATCAACATCGGATGGGGACAAAAATAAACCGCAACGGACGACTTTGATGGCAACATGCATCAAATTGCTAGCGGTAGGCATGAGCGAAATCCCAATCGAGGGCGATGTCGTGATTGACCGCCGAATGGGTAACCGCGCCGACGCTGATACGATCGACGCCAGTTTCGGCGATGGCGGCGACGGTATCGAGCGTGACGCCGCCGGACGCTTCGAGGACAACATTCGGAGCGAGTTGGTTACGGAGTTGTACGGCCTGACGCAACGTTTCGGTCGACATGTTGTCGAGCAAGACAATATCGGGTTGAGCATGCAAGGCGTCGGTAAGTTGCTCAAGCGAATCGACTTCGAGTTCAATCACGATCGTGCGCGGATCGGGAACGTTGTGTTCGACGAATTCACGTACGCGTTGGATCGCTAATGGAATCGTATTCCACGGGGTGTTTGCTGCGGCGGCCAGGTGATTGTCTTTGATCATGATCGCCGAAGCCAGGCTCAATCGGTGGTTGAATCCGCCACCGCAGTGAACTGCGTATTTTTCTAGAGATCGCCAGCCGGGCGTGGTCTTTCGCGTATCGTAGATGCGGACGGGGGTATGCGACACCGCATCGACAAAGCGACGTGTAAGAGTAGCGACGCCGGAGAGTCGCCCGAGGATGTTGAGGATGGTGCGTTCGGCGGTGAGGATCTGTCGCACATCGCCGGTCAATCTTCCCAGGGATTGTTGCGCCGAGATCAAATCACCATCGTTTGTTTGGGGAGTCCACTGGACCTTTGCTTCGATGGCGTCCAGAATAGTGGGGATGGCGGTCAGGCCAGCAACGACGCCAGCTGTGCGCGACACGATGCAAGCGGAACCCGGGGTTCCGGCTGGGACGAGTGCCACGGTAGTCCAATCGTGTTGGCGCCCGAGGTCTTCACGGATTGACAAACCGACAAGATCGCGGCAGTCAGCGGCGACCTTGGTACTCCAGTCGATCGAGGGAAATTCTGTTGGCATTGTTACTCATCTTGCCATGCCTAGTGACTCTGAAATTACTGGTGACTATGAAGCTAAGCGGCCATGAAGCTAAGCGGCCGTGGGGGGAACGGACGGCGACAGGTCGCACATAAGTCAAGTACAAACCGGCATCCCAGCTAGGTTTGCATTGATGCTACCAGTTTGGATAGGCCGCAGTCAACGATAGCAGGGACCGATCAAGGGTGGCTGGCCCTGGCCGATCCGAACGTTATATACTGGTGACTGTTTGGGCGGTGGCGACGACCGCAGTGGCAGACGCTCGATGGAATTGTCGAACGGGGCCTGCTGGAGCTGCGAACACGGGTGGGGGCGGCGGGAATCGATGTGGTATGCTGTCGAACAAGGAACAACAACTGATTGCGTCTGCGGTACTGGGCTTGTTCGCAACCATGTTGGTCTGGGGCCAGATTCATCGTTGGCGTGACGGGGCGTGGGTCGATTACGATACGGCGACAGGGCCGCCAATCGAATTCTCGGTGAACATCAACACGGCCGATTGGCCAGAATTGACGTTGCTACCGGATGTTGGTGAAACGTTGGCACGAAGGATTGTCGCGTATCGTCAAGAGCATGGGCCGTTTGGCGAGCTCGCTGAGTTGCAGGGTGTACCTGGTATTGGTCCGAAATTGGTGTCCAAGATCTCGCCGTATTTGTTGACGCCGGGTGGGGAACATGTTGAGGTTGGTGTGGGGGCACAGGGAGTAGCAAGTGACATTCAGGATTGAGAGTCCGTTTTCGCCGGCGGGCGATCAGCCGCAAGCAATTGAGGCGTTGACTCGAGGCTTGTCCGAGGGGGCCCGGCAGCAGGTGTTGTTAGGCGTGACCGGTTCGGGTAAGACGTTCACGATGGCCAACGTGATTCAACGCTACCAGCGTCCGACGCTGGTGATTTCCCACAACAAGACGTTGGCGGCGCAGTTGTATGCCGAGTTCCGCGAGTTTTTCCCGCACAATGCAGTGCACTATTTTGTCAGTTATTACGATTACTATCAGCCAGAGGCCTATATCCCGCAGCGCGATATTTACATTGAGAAGGACGCGTCGATTAATTCCGAGATTGATCGGTTACGGTTGGCGACGACGAGTGCGTTGGTCAGTCGCGATGATGTGGTTATTGTCGCGAGCGTATCGTGTATTTATGGTTTGGGGTCACCTGCCGACTACAAGCGGATGATGGTATCGTTGCGAGTTGGTGAATCGGTAGATCGTGACCAGATGCTGTCGCGTCTGGTGGACATACAGTACGAACGTAACGACGTCTCCTTCGAGCGATCGCGGTTTCGAGTCCGGGGCGATTGTGTCGAAGTCTGGCCATCGTATGAGGAGTTCGCGTATCGGGTGGAATTCTGGGGGGACGACATCGAACGCCTGTCGATTATCAATCCGGTAAGTGGCGAAACCGTGTCGGAACAATCGGAAGTCTATATCTACCCGGCCAAGCATTTCGTATTGCCAGAAGATCGCATTGCGGCGGCGGTTGATGTCATCAAGCAGGAATTGGAGGAACGGCTCGATGAACTGCGGGGATGTGGCAAGGTCTTGGAGGCTCAACGCTTGTCGGCACGCACGCGTTACGACATTGAGATGCTCAGCGAGATGGGATATTGCCCGGGGATCGAAAACTATAGCCGGCCACTTTCGGGAAGACCGCCAGGCGCCGCTCCGGAAACGTTGTTCGACTTCTTTCCCAAGGATTATCTGTTGATCATCGACGAATCGCATGTGACGATTCCGCAGATCCGCGCCATGTTCGCCGGCGATCGCAGCCGAAAAATGACCCTTGTCGAACACGGCTTCCGGCTTCCTTGTGCACTCGATAATCGTCCTTTGAAGTTTGAGGAATTCGAAGAACGCATCCATCAGGTCGTGTATGTGTCGGCCACTCCCGGGGCATTCGAATTGGAGCAGACGGAAGGACGGGTTGTGGAGCAAGTCATTCGTCCCACCGGTTTGCTCGATCCGCGCATCGAACTCTATCCCGCACGCGGACAAGTCCCACACCTTGTCGAGCAAATCCGGCAACGGACGGCCCGCAACGAACGGGTTCTCGTGACGACCCTTACCAAACGTCTGGCCGAAGAACTCAGCGCCTACCTGTTGCAGAAAGGGATCGCCTGCAAGTGGCTTCACAGCGAATTGGATGCATTCGAACGAGTCGAGCTTTTGCGAGACTTGCGCGAGGGAAACTTTGAAGCACTCGTCGGCGTTAACCTATTACGCGAAGGTCTTGATCTGCCCGAGGTCTCTTTGGTTGCCATCTTGGACGCCGATAAGGAAGGGTTTCTTCGCAGTGAAACTTCGTTAATTCAGACAATCGGCCGAGCCGCCCGTAATGTCAATGCGACCGTGATCCTGTATGGCGACAAAGTCACCGACTCCATGCAAAAAGCAATGGACGAAACCGAACGGCGACGAGCGTTGCAAGAGGAATACAACCGCCTTCACAACATCACGCCCGAGACCGTCAAGAAGCATATTCGGATGGGGATCGAGTCGGAGGCACGCGCTCATCGCCAAGCCAACGCGGCCGTTGGACGCAGCGGTGATGCCGAAGTCATTACCGAAGAGACCATCCAGGAATTGCAGGCCGAAATGATGCAGGCCGCTGACAACCTCGAATTTGAACGTGCAGCTGCGCTCCGTGATCGCATTGAAAAAATGAAAAACCGCGTCGGAGAATCGCGGCAAAGTGTGGAGGCCGAAGTGGAACGTTCACCGTCGCGGGGCGGGCGGTCCGGGAAACGACGGGGCTCCAGTGGCCGAGTGCCGCGCCCCAAACGGGGGTGAGTTCGCGAGAAGTCGCACAAATCCCCGTTCCGCAGGGAATATTTCGCCCCGCTCGCGTCTCTCTATCGTTGGAATGGCGCCAATGACCAGTCAAGAACGACCCGAGCAGGTCGACCAGTTCGAACTGCCGACCATCACGCACTTGGTGCACCTGCATCACGATGCCCTGTATCGGTACGCCTTCCGGCTGACCGGCTCGGCACCAGATGCCGAGGATCTGCTCCAACAGACGTTCCTGTCCGCCCATCGAAATCTCGAACAGCTCAGGAATGTCAGCCACGCGAAAGCCTGGTTGTACACCATTCTCAGGAATGCCTATCTCAAACAACTTCGTCACCGTGATCGGTATCATGTTGAACTCGCCGAGGAACTCGACGTCCCGCAGCAGGAACCCCAGCAATCTTGGTTCGATGAAGAACGATTGCAATCGGCAGTGCGTTGTCTACCAGAAGCGAATCGAGTCGTCGTGATGATGTTTTACTTTGAAGAACTCTCCTATCGGGAAATCGCCGACCAGCTGGGAATTGCGCTCGGTACCGTTATGAGCCGGCTGTCACGTGGCAAGGCGTTGCTGCGTCGAGAACTTGCTGAACCGCCAGGTTCCGCCCCAAATCGAGGACCGTCCACCAAGCAGGGAAGCCAATCATGAATGACAGCTTTGACGATCGCGCTCGCCAGGCACTGTTCGACAGCGTCCACGTGCCTCACGGATTGGAAGAACGTTTGCTGGCGTTCCTTGCGAATCAGTCTGATCCAGCAAATCCGTCAGATCAATTACATCCGTCGATTCGGCGTGAACGACCACATCGGCAGAATCGCCGCCGGTTGGTGGTGGCGAGCCTCGTCGGCCTTGCTTGCGTTGCTAGCGTGATCGGGCTGGTTCGGTTCATGTTGCACCAACCGATGGACCAGTCCGCAGTGGTGGCAGAACTGAGGGAGGTCGATGCCAAGCTCGGCCCGTGGAAGCAAATGTCTGAGTTTACCGAACAGGAACAATACCCGGTTCCTCAGCCGTTGCGTTCCCATGTCCATGTGTCGCAATGGCAGGCGGTCACTTCGGGAAAACTGGGGGCGGGAGTCGTCTTTCAGGTGCAGGGGCGGGGAGTTGCAGCGCGCTTGTTCGCCTTCAATTCAGCTGCCCGGCGAGTTGTTTTGGTCGATTCCGTTCCACAGCAGCCGAACGAATCGAATGCTTCGGGGCAGACGGTTTCGATGGGGGTCTGGGAAGCTGGCGATCGGGTTTACGGTCTGGCGGTCGACGGAGGGACTGCAGAATATAACCGATTGGTTTGGATTGGGGTCGCCGCCCGATAGGATCCGCCCATTTCGCCTCGGACCGGCCTTTTTCCCGACTGAGATGGACCTTAGGGGCAACAAAACGCGCCAAGTTTTTTTTTCGAGTCTTGTTATTCGAAATTGGTCCAATTATCATGAAAATCTCTAGGGAGACTTGACCTCACCGTCATCAGGCCCAGCGTGTGTGTCCATCGGCAAGGTGCCCGGTCCCTGCGACACGATGCTGGGGCATGTTCGTGGACCGCTATTGTTCGTGGACCGCTATTGTCCGAGGGATGGATTGGTGGAGTCTCCGTTATTTGTGGTGGTAAGAGTGGATTGGGAGTTTGCTAGTGGAGCTACTTATGATGCAGACGCTTATGAAGAAACACAGCATTTTACGGGCATTATTGTCGCTGGCGGCGGTCGTTGCCGTTTCGTCCGTAGGAAGTGCGGGAACGATCAATTTGAATGACGTTTACAACGGCGGCAACCCCTTCATGGGGAACAATGTCATGTTTACCGACACGGTGGAGACGAACGGGAACCCCGGGGATCCCGCTACGAACTTCTACCAAGACCCGATTGTTTTGGGGGACACGCTGACCGTGAACCCGGTTAACTTCCGTGCCGAGGTCACACCGGGTCCTGGGCTTGTCGCGGTCGATAGCCAGTTAGAGACGGTGATTATGAGCAAGAACGGCACGCCGATCACAATGATCAATTTCAAGGAGTTGGGCGACTTTGACAAATTGGGCAACGGATTTGCCAAAGCCGAATTGAATTACTTTTTCGAAATCCTGGAGGTCAATGGGGCCCCGGTAGGTTCGCCAATCACTGGTAACGGCACGCAGTTGTTTGACACGTCTGCTGGTCCGAACTCCGGGATCTGGGACCTGGGTTTCGACCTTGATCTCGGTGCCGTCGCCCCAGGCGCTACAAAGGTTCGGTTCGAATTCGACAACCGCCTCATAGCGCAGGCTCCGGACGCATTGAGCTTGGCATTTATCGCCAAGAAGCAGATTCCCGGGATTCGGATCACGGTTCCAGAACCCAGCAGCGTGTTTGGCATGCTCGTTGGTTTGGGGCTGATGCTGGTTCGCCGCGGACGCAAATAGTCACGAGCCGGAAGGTTCGCCGGATACCCTATCTTTGCCAATCGGCATGGCCGTCACGAAAGGACGGGTTTGTGCCGATTGGCATTTTTTGTTTTGGCACCCGACCATTCCGCTTTAATTCGTACGACAGTTCCAGCCGAATCTGTTGTTAGTGGAGCGTAACGGCGCTCGGGGTGGGTTGGAGCCGTTCTACGGCAGCGGCCTTCCGAGTTGAATGTCCAATACTTTAGGAGTCAGCTCCTCTCTTGTCGTAGGAGTCAGGTGAAGCATGAAGCGGATCGCACTACTCGGTTTGGCGTTTTTCCTGTTCACTGGGAGAGTCGGTGCCCAAGACTCGTTTCGTACCGAGATCGACGATGCCGTTCTGCCGGTACCGGCGACGGTGGAAACGTCCGAATTGTCGTACACACAGTCGGCATCACGGTATGAAGACCCCAAAACGGCGGTCCGACGCAATGCCGAGTACCGCGCGACACAACGGCGAAGTCGCATTGCCGCGACAAGTTGGCTTAATGAATCGAAGCTTCGCCCGGAGGTCTTCACGCCGCCTTGGTACTCCTATACTTCGAATTCCCCATGGGCTGTTCACCCCTACGTCCCCAGCAGCTGGTTCGGCGGCGGATACTATTCGCCGTGGCGCGTCAGCGACTCGATCATCGGAGTCCCTTTAGCGCGCAAACAGTATTACTGGGGAAACGGCAACTGACCGAACGACATCCGGAAAGCTTGCGGGGATTCGGCTATTCGGCTTACGGTCGCGATGGATTCTGCCGCAGACACCGATCGATGAACCCGAGATAACGCTTGGCGGTTTCATCATTGCGTTCTAGTGCTGCGAGCTTGGCGTATTCCGTCCGCAGGTCAAGCAGTGTCATTCGGGAAACTTGGCCAAGTGATCGGATATGTCGATCTCGAATCTCCCGACCCATCAAGTTAACGATCCGCGCATTAATTGGGTCAAAGCCGATTCGAAACGAAGCGACTCGCGGTTTGCCGTCGCCCAATACGGGACGCATGGCGGAATCCTGGTCCGTCGTATGGGCCGCCCCCA
>JAGQPD010000411.1 GCA_020426865.1 Planctomycetales bacterium | reverse complement strand
ATTTTGAGCAGCCCAGCGCGTCTGGTCCCCCTGCGGGTTGAGTAGCGCGTCTGGTCCCCCTGCGGCGCGTCTGGTCCCCCTGTGGGCGTTTCACCCGGTTTGATTCGCGTCTTGGCGTCCTTTTTGTCGTTTGGCCCGGCGCCGTTCGGTTTTGCGATGCTCGATGATCGCTTCCATCCGCTGGTCGAGCCATTCTTGCGAAGCATTGGCCGGTGCCCAGAACTGGAAATTGCTTTTGAGCCGCTTCTTCCACACCGGGATTGACGCAGGGTCCACCAAAATCTCGATCGATCGCGCCGTACCGGCTTCTCGTTCGACCATCCCCTTTTTCTCCAGCGACTTGAGCATCCCGTTAACCGATGGCGAGCTGACCTTAAGCGCATCAGCAATCTCCTGCATCGATGGCGCCTGTCCAAACCCTTCGGTGTAAGCATGGATGAACGAGAGATAACGCAATTGCGTCTTGGTGGGTTCTGGCATTTGTTCCACTCCTTTTTCCGCATTGATGTCCAGTAAAATCAAAACACCATCGTTGATGACTGATTCTCTTGATAAGAATACCCGTTGGCAAGATCAATGCCGCGATTGGAACGATAGTAGGGGGGGCGAAGAAGCCAAAAGTTTTCGGTGGGATCGCGATCGGCAAAGACCAGGAGTGCATCGGCGAGTTGATGGAACCTCATTTCCGATGGAACCTCATTTCCGACCTTGCTCGGGGATACCAGTGCATGGAAACCGCCTACAAATTCGACATCCGTGCCGCCTGTTGGCGGCGTCCGCGTAGTTCGTCCAGCCTGGAAACCTCCCCTCGGACGATGCAATTGCGAGTTGGGGATTGGATGACACGATTGATAAACCACCAACGGATGAATAAATACGCAGATCAGCGACACTCTGGTTGACGGG
Source organism: Planctomycetales bacterium (assembly GCA_020426865.1). Lineage (GTDB taxonomy): Bacteria > Planctomycetota > Planctomycetia > Pirellulales > Pirellulaceae > JAGQPD01. The sequence goes on along the minus strand of JAGQPD010000411.1, from coordinate 13,453 downwards.
GTTTGGGCCACGTCGCGCGAACATAAAAAACGCCGATGCTTCTCGCCGGAATTGACTTTTGAGCACGCATCGTTGAGAATCAACATCCGAGTTGAGAACATGAACAAAGGGCGCGAGGACAATTGAGCCAGTGCTGTCTGTTACGCGCCGGATTGCAACGGAAAACTTGATATGAGCCAAGTAAGAGTTCTCGTGGGGACGAAGAAGGGTGCGTTTATTCTCACGGCCGACGGCACTCGGCAGAAATGGGACGTCAGCGGTCCGCTCTTCGCCGGTTGGGAAGTCTACCACTTCAAGGGTTCGCCCGTTGATCCGAATCGGCTCTTTGTATCACAGACCAGCGGTTGGTTCGGGCAGGTGATTCAGCGATCCGACGACGGAGGGGAGACGTGGTATCCGCCCGGCAGTTCGCCGGAGGAGCTCACCACGCCCGAAGGTTTTCCGAAGGGCGAGAGCAATAAATTCGTCTACGACACATCAGAGGAAACCGGCAAGCCGCTTACGACACACCAGTTTTATGACGGTACGCAAAAGGATTGGGTGTTCAAGCGTGTCTGGCATCTCGAGCCGTCGAATTCGGATCCCGACACCGTCTACGCCGGTGTGGAAGACGCGGCGTTGTTCCGGACGACCGACGGTGGCAAGACGTGGCACGAAATGGCGGGGCTGCGCGGCCACGGCAGTGGACCGCAATGGTCCCCCGGTGCCGGCGGCATGTGCTTGCATACGATTCTGTTCGATCCCGGAAACGTCAAACGGATGTTCGTAGCAATCTCTGCGGCCGGCGCATTCCGCACCGATGACGGAGGGATGACGTGGAAGCCAATCAATCGCGGACTGAAGTCGCCATATCTTCCCGAACCAACGCCGGAGGTCGGCTTCTGTGTCCATCGTCTGGCAATGCACCCTTCGCAACCGAACGTTGTGTTCATGCAGTTGCATCAAGGAGGTGGCATCTTCCGCAGCGACGACGCGGGGGAGCAGTGGGTCGAGGTCAACGGAAATCTGCCGACCGATTTCGGCTTTCCGATCGACGTGCACACGCACGAAGCGGAAACGATCTACGCCGTGCCCATGGACCCGATGTTGCGAGTACCACCCGAAGGTAAGCTGCGAGTCTGGCGCAGTCGCACGGGCGGCAACGAATGGGAGCCGCTCACGAAGGGATTGCCCCAAGAAAACTGCTATGTCAACGTCCTCCGCGACGCAATGGCGGTCGACAAGCTTGATCCGTGTGGCATCTATTTCGGCACAACCGGCGGCCAGGTCTACTGTTCCCCCGACGGCGGTGACCACTGGACGCCAATCGTGCGAGATTTGCCGCACGTCTATTCGGTGGAGGTACAGACCATATCGTAGTGGCGCCCTCCGGCCCGCTGTTGCGAGTTGGCGATGCAGCCTTTTCTGCTCGTAGGCCCCTTAAGCCGCTAACGTGTGAAGCTGTCCATGATCCGAGTTGAGATTCCTTATCACCTGCGAGTGCTGGCCGGTATCACTGCCGAAGTGCAGCTCGATGTTGAGCCGCCGGTCACCATCGGCGCAGTGCTCGATGCGCTGGAGGCGAAGTACCCCACGCTGCGTGGCACGGTTCGCGACCACATCACGCAAGAGCGGCGAGCCTTCTTGCGATACTACGCCTGCGAACAGGACTTTTCGCTCGCGCCGCTCGAGACGCAGCTGCCCGAACCGGTTGCAATGGGAGTGGAGCCTTTGCTGGTGATCGCAGCGGTCGCAGGCGGTTAGCTGAGCGCGATCATCGAGCGGAAGGAATCCTTCAGTTTGAGGACAACCGCAGTAATTCGCGTTGGGTCAGACGTTGACGATTCAGCGCGCCAATCGCGGTCAAGACGCCCACGAGCGAGATCAGCCCTCGTGGTTCTGGAACCGATCGAAGGAACAACTCAGTGCCATCAATTCGGACTCCATCGATTCCCTGTCGGGGAATGGCGATTGCGGACCAATAGGCGAAACTGTCGATCGGATGGGCTGTAAGCGTAGCAGATACGTGGACATCGGCGATTCCTTGCACGTCAGGCTCGTTCACGCAGATGGACAATGTGTTCAAATAGTCGGTGTTGTGGGAATAGACGACGAAGCTCGATGCAAAGTCGATGGAGGGTGCCACGTTGTCCGATCCCAGGCCTTCCCAAATATTTAGCCAATCTTCGTTTGTTTCGATGATTCCGGTCCCGAATTGTGACGCATCGCGAAAACGGCTGATATCCGCCCAGGGATATCGAGCTGCAAAACCAGTCTCGAATGTTATTCCCTCTGTGATGCACGAGAGATGATTTTCTTCGGGCAGAGCCACGCCGACCGCGCGGGCTGCGGTCCCGATTCCGGTCGACGACAGGATGATCAGTAACAATGCAATGCTGGTATTATTTGTCGTTAACATGCGTGATGTTCCCAGTCGTGTGAGAGTTCCGTGGGTGGTCCCTATGGATTACAAGCGTCAAGCAACGCCCTATTGAGCGCGAGTTGCGAAGCATTGGTCATTGGGCCTCTTGCATGAAGTAAAAGCGGCACGCGTTGTGCGCGAGATTTCGGGCGTCCGTACGGGATAGACGTATCGTTGATCTATCGCAGAGTATTACCGAGGCCGTCCATGGGACGGTGATTTAGACCCGGTTAGGAATGCGATTCGCTGATGACTGTGCGAGAATCTCACGATGTCGAAGATTTGCGCCCGCGTTTTCGCCGTGGGTTCACGTCGCCTTGCGCGACAAAGTTGGGAAGTTCATTATGAGAAATGGGCTGCCACGGCCAGACCGAAAAATTGTGCCCGGGACAAGTTTAGAGCTATGTGACTAGACCTCGACGAATGGCGAGCGAGCATAACATGATGATCGCCACGTGGACGACCGAGGACGAGGCGGATTCGGGGACAATGGCGGCCTGGATCTGTTGCTGTGGATCCCACGTACCGGGAATCGTCCACGAGGGGTTGGAATAAGCTTCGGGATTACCTTTGATGATGGCGGTGCCCAAGTCGTTATCGTTGTTGCGGTCGCCCCAAAAAGCCGGCCAGCTAAATTGGGGATCGTCTGGGTCCGAGGAACCGGCGTAGCCTCGTCCGTACCATGGAAACGTCTCTTCATAGGAAAAGATATTTTCGACCGTGTAGTCGGCCGCTTAACGGGCAGTTAACGGGTGCGACCACGAGACGCGGCGAGTTGTGACGGCGGGATTACCACTGCTGTCGGTGCTATTGAATTCGGCATAACGGGTATCACGGGCGGGATCGCCGCCATTGGCCGCGGACGGTGACAGTTGGTTGTTGTTCCAGTGTAGCCATCCCGGCGGGCGAATGGAGTTGCCCATTTGAGTATTGATCCAGACCACGCTCGCATCGGCTTGCGGTTGCTGCCAGCCCCAGGGACGCCCGAGCCACCGGTCTCCAGCGGATTCCCCTCCGGGATTGGCGAAGCTCAAAGGGTCTATCACAAGATTGCCTCGGACCGATTCGGCAGTCATCCGTCACTCAATGCGTCGACGATGGAACGGTAGGCGCCCGCGTAGCGCCCGAAAGCGGCGCCGTTGGGTCCACTGTAGTTGGCGTCGACGTGGTAATCGGCAGCAAACAGTGGTAGCTGAATCGCAACTACCGAGGCGAAGAGGATCGTAGACACGCGACATCGTATTATCGACGATAGCGGAGTCCGAATTGGCAGTGTCATGTGCATCGGGAATGTTTACGTGAGAAGGGGAGAATTCATGGCAATTGCCGAAGGTCAATACGCCGGGTATTCGCAGGTTCCCTGCAATCGTCTGCGAATACAAGAATGGCCTCGCGGTTTGCGCGTTTCGCTATCAAGAACCCGCCACCGGCCAGCGATGCCAAAACTGGTTCGACAACACATGCGACAAAATGAGCTGCCAAGACAGCATCAAATGCGTTCCCACCCGCACGCAGCATCCTCTCGGCGGCTTGGACCGTTCGTTCATGACCGGCAGCAATAACGCCCCTGTGCATTCCGACAACCATCACATGCTATTATTGTTAACGGTTGTTGCGTATTACTTGTCCGTCTGCTCGATTGCCCAAGAGCCTCAAAACCTGTTGGTCGATCTGCCTCGAGATACTTCTGGCCGAACCGTCGGCCAAGGCAAAGTTCGCTACGTCACCGGCATGATAGCTGCCGAAACCACCGACATGCAGCGCACTTACCTGCCCCTGCGCTGCGTTGTCAGGTGGATTGGCAAAAGCCGGCTCCGAAATCTCAATCTGTGACGTATTTCGTAAAGTCGCTCGTGTGCCAGACATCCATCCTAGCCCAGTTACCTCGTCCTGTATGCACTCGCCCAACAGAATCGTATTGCTACTGCCGTCCGTGATTTCCGAATACCTTACGTGACTGTTGAGGAACATCACACCATTATTATCGACGTCGATGGGGACTTCATCATCGTTATAGCAACCTGCATATGTCGAATGTGCGACGGTGCCATTGAGTGACACTTCCAGTGGATTGCTACTGCAGACGAGAAAAGGGATTACCACACTGCGTGCCGTCGCGTTTTCCGGAGCGTAGGCGCCGGCTGACTGATCGATCATTCGGTACAGCGATTGCTGCTCCATGTACGGCAACACGTTCACAATCCAACTGATGTGCTGCCCCGTCTCTTCGTTGCGAATCGGCCCGTCTGGGTTGATCACTCCCGATGGCAACGTTTCGAATACAAACTCGTAGTTATGCACGGCCAGATTGAGTTGCATAACGGAATTCAAGCAGGACGTGCGTCGCGCCGCCTCGCGTGCCGCATTGACGGCTGGCAAAAGCAGTGCGATCAGCAAGCCAATGATCGCAATCACGACCAGTAGTTCGACCAACGTAAAGGCACTTCGCGTCTTCTCTGTCTGATTGGTACGCAGCCCGCAGCCAAAATATCTTCGCTGTCTCATCGATTCTATCCTCCGGTTAATCCCGATCGCTTATTCCGCACGTAAGTCAACAACAAAACTTCGGGAACGTGACACGATGGTCCGTCTTCCCTCGTTAATCCTAACAACCACGTTTACCGTCGTTCTTCCACTGTCTTGTCCATCGCGACGGTCGAGAGCAATGTCGGCCACAACATCGTCGCCCTTCTCGCTCGAGGACACGTTCCAACTCTCTCCTGCAAAGTGCTCGTCGGAACGAAGTTGGAAAACCGCTCGCGTCAACGCTGCGTCCAACCACAATTCGGCCTGCCTGGCATCCCGCTCGGTCAGCAGTTGGCGCCGAATGCGAAGCGATTTGCCAATCATCGTCGTCAAGATCGCCACGACGATTGTCAGGCAAATCAGCACGAGTACGAGCACGACGCCCTGTCGTCTTGGGTTCGATCTAATTCGTGTCATCTGGTTCCTCTCGCGAAACTTCCGCCGGAGTGGTTTGCGGTTCAGCGGCATGGACAAAGCGATGGTTCCGTCCAACGACTGCCACTATTTGTCCGTACATGGGACGAGCCGGGGCAAAGGGCCTCGTTTCACGTCCGACGACGGACTCCCGCGGCGTATGCAGCATCCACTGGATCCGTTCGGGATCGCCAGCTACCTTCTCAACCGTTACTTGCACACTCGAATCAAGTCGATAGTCCTCGCGTGCTTGAACGATTCCGTTCGATTCCACGATCCGAACAATACCGCGCGGACCTCGACGGTATCTCACAACAGAATCCGCGGGCATTGACAGCTGTATGAGATGATCAGGCTCCAGCTGTCCTGAATCAACCGCGACTCGGTATGCCATGTGGACATCCTGCCGGACTTGCTGCAATAGCCGCTGACAATTCCGCTCATGCTCGAAGAAATCGTCTGTCGCTGATGTTACGTGCAGCACACGATGCACCAATCCAGCGGAAACGACCATCACTACACTGCAGCCGGACAGGACCACGACAATTTCAATCAGCGAAATTCCCCGGCGAATGTTCATTCGGCTTGCTCCTCATTGCCACCATCTGTCGACGGCTTGTCGGGTAGTGTTCTGCCAGACAGCCGTTCGTCGGTTGGCGCGATCCAAGTGTGAAGAGTCAGCGGAGCTTCGTGGCGTCCGGCTTGGTCCCACGCTAACCGAACGGATAGACGGTATCCCAAGTCCACGGGCTCCAGCTGTCCCTTCAATTCGATGCCATGAAGTCGCTCGCGGATAAACGGTGACGGCTCGATCTCGTTGATTTCCCGTTGCAGTTGCTTTAGTGAGAGCAACGACAGCCGTTCGAGTTGATTCTCGACTTCGTCCAGGGCCAGTCGGTATTCGGCACTTTGCAACATCACACGCTGTTGTTTGACAACGAGCGGCATGACGAACGTCATGGCGCTGGTTAAGACAACGCAGGCCACGAGCAACTCAGTAGACGTAACACCGCGCTGGGCTCGGCGGTGTTCGGCCGCTGTAAGGCGGATTGGATTGAGAACGGTCAACATTGTCGTTTCCCTGGTGCTAAAACAGAACAGCAGTAAAGGAAGTGATCGCGTCGATCATCGTAAATCCGAACCATAGCACTGCCAGTCCAAGCAGAATCGTGATCAGTGGCCGGGTCCCAAACGCTAGTGCCTGAATTCGCCGCTCGGCCTTCTGCATTCTCTTGTCGGCGAGTTGCTCCAGCACCCAATTCGTGTTTCCGAATCGGTCCGAATTCTCCAACAGGCGTGCTTCAGGCTGTGTCACGAGTCCGACGTTCGCCATCGCACTCCAAAGGCCGACACCTTGATCCACTTCGTTCCTAACAAACAGCAACTTATGTCGGATGACGGGATCGTCGTGATATCGTGCCAAACTAGAAATCATCGCAATGGCGGGGCGGCCCCCTTCCCGGGAAAACTTTAATCGCCGCAAGACAAACGCGTGATGCAACTGGTGGAGCGAAGGCACTAGTCGCTCAAAAACGTGTCGGTAAATCAACCGTCCTGGCAACGATGAAAAACGACTTGCGAACCACACGAACAGTGCCACGGCAAATACCCACCACCCGGCTAAAAGGACTGTCTCGGCCACACTAAACCAAGCTCTCCAGTAGGGATGATTCATTTCCAAGTCGTACATGATCTGTAGCAAGGTTGGAAAAATCTTGATTGCCATGAAGGAAATGCAAAGGAGCACGGCGAACAGGACCACGATTCCATATGTCATGGCGGCACGAAATTCACGCCACCCGTTTTCGACTTGTCGATTGCTCTGGTCCAGACACTCGCGCGCTGACGCGGTGAGTTGTCCGGTTGAATCTGCTGTCCGAAGTCGCAATAGCGGTTCACGGCCAACAACGTCGGGGTATCGTTCCAACACTTGAATTAGCCCCACACCATCGTCCAACAGATCGGCGACTTTTAGTAGCCGCCTGTTTTGCGGCGTCCGTTGATCAAATGCCCAAGCTCGCAACATGGTAGCCATCGGCAATTGACATTGCTGTGCAAGCTGGATCGCGTAGAGCACCGAGCGCTGCTGTTCGGGGGACGGGCGCCGGCGTCCGAACAGTGTGAATCCGTGGACCTGCAGCCCCTGCAGTTCTACCAAGAGTCTCTTCCAGGTTGGAAACCAGGATTGTTTCATTCGTTCACTCGCTTCATTTGGCACGCTAACTCAGGTTAGAAACCAAGCCCACTAGCGGCGCGAACAGCGCCAAAAATACCAACGCCACAAGAAGTCCCACGACGAAGATGCACAATGTTTCGCTGCCAGCAAACATCCATGGCGAAGTTCGCCTGTTGAATTCGAGGTAGCAGCGTCGCAATTCGCTGATCGCTTCCTGTTGCACGTCACGTGGGATGTCAGAATCCAAAATCAGACGCGCGGCATACGGAATCGAAGATCGGCGTTCCGAAAAATCGACCGGTGCGTTGCCACTGGCAATGGCAGATGAAAGCTGATAGCTATCGGCTCGCAGTGAGGAGCTCATCCCGTCGCCGGCCAGGACGACGGCCTCGGCGTTGCCCAATCCCATCCGCAGGCCGCAGCCTACGACCTGCAACCATTGGGCAACAGACGTACGGCGTTCTTGCGACATTCCGAAGATCGCGCCATTATCGCGAGACAAGCCGACCCATCGCAACCATCGACGACTCGACAGCCCCAAGGTCAATAACAGATACGGACCGATTAACACCAGGCCCCACGTGGCCCGTACGACCTGTGCTGTTCTAATGACATACCAAGTCAGCCAGGGCAACTCAAAGGCAAAGCTACTAAAAATGGACTCGAACGTCGGCATCACAACGAAGCTAATTGCTACGAAGATGGCGATCGCGATCGCGCCAATTGTGAGGAGATACACCTGCAAGTGCGACGGCCCCTTTTTACGCTGTGTTTCCTCTCTCGAAAGTGAGATGATGTCGTCAAGCACTGACAAATCGTTCTGACTCGGGCCCCAGGCAGCAAGTTGGTTGACCCAGAAAGCCGGCACGTTCGAATCAGCAATCATCGCGTCCCAGTCGTTTTCGTTTCGTTCGGAGAGATCCTCGATGAGTTTCGCGACCGACTGCAGATTCCGCCGGGAATGCCGTTCGGCAATGTCATGGGCATAGGCCTGGATGGCCGGCGCGAAGAAATGGCGTCTTTCAGTTACGTGACGCAGCCGCTGCCTTCGCAAGTCACGATAGCGTGTTATGAGCGCATCGTGCGACACATTCGCTGTGCTGCGGTCACCCTGCAACAGGATTGCCTCAGCTGCTTCCTGTCCCAGGTCAGCCTCTGCTTCGTGAATGAATCGCACGTCGAGGCCATGCATGCGTAGTTCGTCGGTTGCATGCTGAATCGATTCAGCAACAATCTCGCCGTGCGAAATCGTACCGCTAGTGTCCGCGGCCTCGTATTGGAATCGTGCCATCTGTCAGTTTCCCAATCTCAACAACAAGTCCCACACCGGCAGCAACATCGCGAGTGCGTATACGGTTACGGCGCCGCCTGCGACGACAATGCAAGTAACGATTGGCAACCAACGATTCAAAGCATCGGTCTTCGCTTGGATGTGTGTCCGATAGTTGCGTGCGACCATCTGCAAAGTTCTTGAGAGGTCAGCTCGGGTCGGATCGACCGTGAGTGCCCAATGCACCATCGGTGGCAATTGGGTGGAGTGACTTGCGTCGTTGTCGAAGGTCGCCGTTGCTGACGCCCGTGTCAACGCGTGGGCGACGAGCTTGCCCAATTCTGCATCGTTAGTGGCAATGGCGGCCGCGTGGGCGGCCGCGACAGGGGACGCACTTGTCGGCAACAAGGCCGCCATCGTTTCAGCAAAGTGAGCACATCGCTCACGCCATGCGATGCCCGACAGACGGGCTGTCCAACTCGAATGTTCACGTCGTCCACCGAGGCCCAGCCAGCGGATCGGTCCCGATACACCGCGCAACGTCAATGAAGAAGCGGCGATGGCGATAAGAAGCCCCCCAACCCACAATGGCCGAGTTGCACGCAACCATTCCAGTAAGTGCAACCCTCGCCCCGGTGAAAGACGCAGATCCGACCATGTCGTTTGGACGACCGGCAACAAGACCGTGGTAGCGAACACCAATCCCAACATGCCTAAAAACAAAACCAATAGCGGATAGGCCCAGGCAGTACGGACCACCTTATTCGTATCGCGCGACACGACCGAGTCGCGATGGAACTCGTTGTAGGCCTGGATCAAGCTGCCACTTTCAATCCCTGCCAAGACGACTCGCGTGTATCCATCGGGTATCAAACCGTCGTCCCCCTGTAGTGCGGCCTGCAGTGTTTCGCCACTCGACAATCGCCGCTGGACGATGCGCGTTATCAGGTCGACCGTACGAGACACCTGGCGGCCACCGCTCCCCAGCTCCATGGCAGGGGGAATGGTCAATCCGGCGCGGGCCATCGCCTTGAGCTGATCGTTAAAGTCGAGCCAATCCTGCACGGAAGTTTTCATTTCGTTCTGCCGGTGAACGGGAAACAAACGTTGTCGGTCTACGGCAGCGTTACCGTGACACAGCAGGATGATGCACGAGCTCGACGAGCTTGTCTAAAAAAACTCGGCGATGATCATTTTTGTGACGTTGGCAGAAGCCGGGAACGAATCGCCTTCAACTCCCGGATCGCCTCGACCGCACCCCAGTCAAGACTCCCGTCGGCCGCATCACCTTGGCTGAGCGACGCGGCTCGCTGCCATAGTCCTTGATTCGTCGCGACATGATTGTGGCTGTTCCACGCTGCCAGCGGCGCTTCGGATGATTCGACACTCGCATTGACAAACAAGAATGTCAAAACGAATACAGTGAGCATCTGACGTAGTTTGCGCATTACGAGGCGACCCTCGTACTCACGTCGAGCGTTCTCCAGGACTCGTGGTCGCAGATCCTCGCTCACGCCAACCAACGCACCAGCGGACCGTACCATTGCTTCCAATTCCGGCCACGATCGATTCGGCAATTCAGCGTGGGTCATTGCGGTACCCCCACGTTGCGGCCAGAAAGACTTCGCTGCAGCTTGGCCATCCCGTATTGATATCGACTGGCAGCGGTGTTCGGTGACAATTCCAGTATCTCAGCAATCTGAGCGAAAGTGAGGTCTTCCCAGATCTTCAGCACGACGACTTCGGCCTGATCGGTGGGGAGGCGTCGCAATGCGGCCCAAACCACCGCGTGAGTCTCCTGCAATTCCACCTCGTCAACTCGCCGAACGACGAACAGATCGGCGAGCGATTCCAAACCGAGCCAGCGCTTCTTTCGGCGGCCAATCAACAGCGATTCGTTCCGGACCATCCGCAACAGATAGGCCCACGGGCAATCGATTCCCCGCAATCGTTCGGGTCGCGCCGCGAGTGTCACCAAAGCCGTTTGGACAGCGTCTTCCGCGTCGTGTTGATTGCGAGTTACCGTGGCGGCGTACCGGACCAAGCGTTGTGACGTCAAGTCGAACAACGCCCCCAGTGCATCGACCCCAAGGTCCTGTAGGCTGCCGAACAACTCGCGCACCCGCTCGCGAAATCCTTCGCTATCGGAGTTTTCAGGCACTGCAGGCACAGCATGTTTTGGCTGAAAATGGGACATGTTGCCCTTTAAGATGCACGAAATGACGCGGTTTGTCCAACTATTTATGGAAAAGTAGAAAAAAGGGCCAGCGGCGCTGCCGTCAATGCACCTCGGATCGCCCCCGCCGTGTCCAACCGCCGTGGCCTCCATGCCCGCTTTGGCCGTCGCCCCCCCAGCGATGGCGCCCTGGACACAGCGGGAGCGATATAGGCCCGCTGGTACTTTCGTTACAGCCATATTGTTTGCTAGCCGCAAGCAATGATTTCAAATCGTGGTGTGCGATTTTGGCGTCTTTCCGACCGCCGACAAGCTACGGTTATAGTTAGCGGGAGATCTCATCCTAAGTCTTATCAATGCGAAGATCTCGCTAAAAGTGCGTCTAAGGCCTGTGCGGAGGCGAGTCATCATGGCAACTGTAAATGGACGCGCGGGGGAAGCGGAAAACAGTCGAATCCGCAGGATCATTGAAGATCTGCGGAAGGCCGAAAAGGCCCAGGAAATGCGCGAGCGTCGAGCGGCTGAGCGTCAGCCGTTCGTTCGTCCAGTCGAAATCGCGCTCGGTCGCAATCGTGATGTTGTTATGAAGGCCATGTCCAATACCATCTCCCATCTCGGGATTGGTGTCGTGCATGACGTTCCGATCGATGTGGGACGAATTGCCGTTCTGACGATTTTGCGGATGCACGAGACACCGCTGCGAGTCCGTGCGGAATGTCGCTGGTGCAATGAATATAGCAGTCAGTGGTACGCGAGTGGCTGGAAGTTTATCGCCGAGGAGCAGTAGCGGTACGTGGCCCCAGTTCGATCCCTTGTGCGCGCACGATCTTCCCGGCATCCAGTTCGACGACCATGATCGTGCGCATTTGATGAAACCCATGTCGGCCGGCGGCACCTGGGTTCAGATACAACAGGTTTGCGTGTTTCGGATCACGTTGGGCATTGAAGATGTGCGAGTGTCCGGTGATGAACAGTTGCGGAGGAACTGTTTTTAGCGTGGCACTGATGCGGCGATCGTATTTTCCCGGATGGCCGCCGATGTGGGTGATCCAGACGTCAACGTCCTCACACTGGAAGCGATTGTCCAAAGGAAACATGTGACGAATTCGTTCGTCATCGATATTTCCGTAGACTCCTTTCAGTGGCCGGAATTCAGCAAGTTGCTGGGCGACGGCGGCGTCGCCAAAGTCGCCAGCATGCCAGATTTCGGCACAGTCCTCAAACCATTCAAATATGTTAGGGTCCAAGTAGCTGTGCGTGTCGGATATGACACCAATCCGTTTCATGGTGCATCGCTCATTCCAGTGAAGCGATCGGGCACCATGAGGGAAGAGGTGCTGTCAGCCTTATCCGCTGGCAGGTGCGTGGATGGGTTAGTTCAATTTGCCAGGCATGCAGGCATAACGGTGGGGCGTCGATGCCCAATGTCTGTTCGGCTTCAATTCGTCCCCCGGGGCGATACATGGGATCACCCGCGATAGGAAAGCCCCGGTCCCAAAGATGAATGCGAATTTGATTCGTGCGACCAGTAATGGGCTGCGCCTCGACCAGAGCAGTGCCATCGTCCAGTCGCTCCAGTACCCGGCACTCGGTGCGCGACGCCTGACCATCAGGTTCCACCACTCGCGCACCTGCCGGCCTGGGGCGCGTGCCGATCGACCCGTCACACACAAATGCGTCGTCGGTTGGGTGCCCAATAACGCGAGCTAGATAGCGTTTGAAGACCTCGCGTCGCTCAAATTGTGGTTGCACCCGTGCGGCGACTGTACCGGTGCGGCTCAATAACACCAAACCCGACGTGTTAGCATCGATGCGATGGGCAATCCGTAACTTCTGGGGATAATAGACGCCATTGAGTATCGATATCAACGTGTTACGGTTGAATCGCCCACATGGATGCATGGGAAGCGGTGCCGGCTTGTTGACCGCTACCAGACAGTCGTCCTCAAAGAGGATGCGTATCTCCGCATTGACGTCCGGTTCCACCGTGTCGGGAAAGAGGTTCTCGAACCGTTGTCCCGCCACAATCCGCATGTCGCCGGAGGCCGGTTGCTCCTTGTGTAACAGCAACCCCTCGCGACAATGTTGCTCCCACCGCTGGCGTCCCACGAACGGGAACATCGTGTCGAGCGCGTCGATCAAGAACCATCCGTCATAGGCCGCGGTGATGTGAATCGGCCGACGATTGACGTACGGAACACTGCCGGGGAGCGGCGTTGTGGCACTCGCAATGGCAGCATGCCGCCGCTGCAATACCTGTCGTTGATGCTCCTCGTCCGATTGTTAGCAGTATGGGCAAGATTGTCCGGGAACGTAGTGCGGTGATTTCTGATCGTCGTTGGTAAGCGCCGCACGACACGCAAAACACTGCTCAAGGGCGGTTTCCTGCAATTGGCTGTTCAATGCCACTCGCTGGTCGAACACAAAACAATCGCCCGTGTAGTGGTCGCCGCCACATTCTTCAAAATACTTGAGGATGCCGCCGTCAAG
>JAGQPD010000410.1 GCA_020426865.1 Planctomycetales bacterium | reverse complement strand
AATCGATGATCTATCGATCGATGCGGGAGACACTGACGAGGACGGGCTGTCCGATATCTGGGAACTTGATGGCATTGATGCCGATGGAGACGGCACGATCGATCTCGATTTGGCTGCCATGGGGGCGTCACCTTATCGAAAGGATCTCTTTGTCGAAGTGGATGCCATGTCCGGCTTGGGGCCGATACCGACATTCGAATCGATTGATAGCGTGGTCATTGCTGGTTTGGCAACTGATACCTCGCTCGATCTTGTTGTGGCGGCGTTCCTGAACGCCCCAGTACCAAACCCGGACGGGAGCACCGGTATCGATCTGCACCTTCTGCTTGACGAACTGGACCTTCCCTACCAGGCTGAAACCAGCAAAGCAGAGTACCAGCAATTATTCGCCGATCACCTTGGTAGCCCGTTGGACACGGCCGCGACGAAACTGGCCAAGCGACAATTCGTGCGGTACGCGCTGTTTGCCAATTCGATTGAAGGGAGCGAGTCGTCCGGATTCCATGAAGGCCTGGGGAACGAGTTTGTCGTTACGTTGGGCGAGTGGAACGAACAGAATGTGCCGACGGATCCACCAAGGGTAACGCGTGAGCGCATCCAGGCCGGTACCTTCATGCACGAACTCGGACATTCGTTGGGGTTGCAGCACGGTGGCGGCGATGACCTAAACTACAAACCCAATTACCACAGCGTCATGAACTACCTGTGGCAAACGCCAATCGGCATCTATGCCGATGGCTGGCTGCCAAACTTCTCAAGTTACGAGTCTACCCCCGAAGATAGCATCAACGAAGCTCTCTTTTACGAGTCCCAAGGAATTGCGCCGATCGGTTCTGTTCCATTGACAACTATTTTTGTGCCTGCCGGGGGCGTCGAGTCGCGAAGGCTCTACCGTCAAATGGGCCCGATCGATTGGAATTTGGATGGTGATACGAATGACGTGGTGTCGGGTGTCGATCTGAATCGTGATGGCATCACCGACAGCATTTTACGTTCGTACAATGATTGGTTCCTCTTGCGTTTCAGTTTTCTCGGAACACCTGGCAACGGCGATGATTTGGACTTTATTCTTGATGACCTGACGCCTGGACTTCGAACGCAGGAAGAGTCGATCATCCAGCCGGCAGTGCTTCGTGGCGACTTCAATCAGGACGGATCGGTCGACATTTTGGATTTTGGCATTTGGGTGGCCAATCTTACCACACCCGAAGATCTGCGCGCGGACGGGAACCGGGATGGTACCGTCGACGGTCGAGACCTGCTGATTTGGCAGCAAGACTTCGGCCTGCGCACTACGGCCGTTAGTGTGTCTATCGCATCTTCAGCAACAGGTCTTGCAACGACCGGCACGGAGGCAAGAAACCGATCGAGGCGAATTCTAGATCAATCAAGAGACTCACCAACGATCGTGGAGCAACCATCGCTCGGAAACAGACTGAAGTCAATGACTAAGGTTGTTTAGTTGACCGCCGATATTCGTCTTTGCCAATGGTACGCACAACTCGAAACCCTGTGTACTCGCTTCCCTGCTGCGCAGGGTACCGACTTCTGTCCGCCGAGCGGCAGAATCTTGCCTCAAGTGCAAAAACGCCGCCGCGCATCGCTCGCCGCGAGCCGTCGCTGGCATCTTGACACCATTCGGAACGATTGCCGTGCATGTCAAACAGGCCGAAACGGTTGGGACAAAGCAGGCCAACGCTGTGCGCCGTCGCTTCCGCGTTGGCGGTTGCCCTTGAGTTGTCGCGGTACCAGGCGTATTTGCGTAGCCACTGCCGATCGCATCCGAACGAAAAGGCCGTGCGACTGCCGGCTCGACAGGCGACTTCCCACTCGTCTTCGTTCGGCAGTCGAAAGCCGGGTTTGGTTTCATCTGCCGGCCAGTCGATCGGTACAGTAACCGTGATGCCGTCGACGACGGTGACCGCAATCGTTGGCGCCACGCTCGCCTCCGGGGCCTCGTAACACTGTTCGAGCTCCGAAAAACCAGCTTGGCTCGTGAGCCAACGACAGAACATAATGGCGCCGTACCAACTCACGTTTCCCGCGGGTAGCGACAAACGATCGCTTTCATCTCTGTTAGTGCCGCCGACGTCCAATACGGGCAATTGGCCAGCGAATTCTTCCCATTGAGAAATCGATACTTCGCGCGTCGCTATGGCGAAACGATGGTCGAGGGAGACAGATCGCTGCAATTCATCGTCCCATACATCGTCTTCCGTAGGTGGTGCGCCCACGATAGCATCACCACGATCAATCACGGCAAATGTCCACTCGGAATTACCGATCGATCGAGTGAACCAACCGGTAGTGCCGTCCGAAACCGCAGCGGTCTCGGTAACGGAATGATTTGTATTTGTCGGCAGGTGTCCCCATCGTCGCAGTAGCAACTCGCTGGCCGAATGCACACCGCT
The DNA here is from genome assembly GCA_020426865.1 of Planctomycetales bacterium. GTDB lineage: Bacteria > Planctomycetota > Planctomycetia > Pirellulales > Pirellulaceae > JAGQPD01. The sequence goes on along the minus strand of JAGQPD010000410.1, from coordinate 6,382 downwards.
GTCCACATGATGGCGGTAACACTCGCTCACACGCTCGACGAGCCGATCACGCTCGCCTGTTCCAAATTCGTCCAAACCGTAGTTTGACAATGCCAACAGTATAAGATACGTGTCGGCAGCCGCGACGCTCACGTCCACCGAATCGGCTCGCGCGAGTATGTGGTTGGCCAACCGTTCCACTTTGGTGGCGTCGATTCGCAGGTCCTTTAGATTGTGCACGAACTGCCGCGTGGCATCTGGAAAACGAACGTCGTTGCCGAGGAGTTTGACGATGGAATTGCCTTGCCCCAAATGGATCAGGCTAGCGGCAAGATTCGCGCGTGCACGCCCCACTTTCACAAGTTCATCATCAGGGAGATGGTTTGTGGCGGACAAGTCCTGTTCCCGTAGCATTTGCAGAATGTTCAACGCCAGCGAGTCGCGGAAGTCGGCATCTGCCGCGGAATACTCATCGATCAGTACGCTGAACTGCTGGGGATTGCTAAGCGCCAGCAGTCGGGCCTGACGCTTGGCATCTACACGGGCAAAATCTCGCAATGCAAGTGTCGTATTGAGATTGTGGTTTAGATCTTCAGAATCGGCTGCGAGAAAGTGACTTTCCAATGCATCGAGCAATCGCACGCCGATCGGTTGCAGGGCTTCTCGAAGCGTCGTTTGTTCGGCAGCAGGTGCGCGTACCATTTGGTTACATAGGTACTCATAGTCGCTGTCTTGCCATGCTCCTGAGTCTGGTGCATAATCCGCCAGCGTCAATCCAGCGAGGAATCGACGGCGCGGCGGGTTAGCCGATTCGCGTAATATGGGCCACAGGTCAGGTATCAATTCGTCTTTACGGGTCTTCAATTCGTCGCGCAGCATGACGTACTCGTCGAGCGGAGCGCCGGTCAAGTATTCGCGGAGTACGACCAGTAGTTCCGGTTCATCGGGCAAGCGTGCCAAGTGGATTCGCACGAGATTCGCATGGGACGCATTGGGGTCGTTGGCCATTTCCCGCAAGCGATTTAGGACACGTTCCCGCACGCCATGCTGTGAGGCCAATTCCTTATCCACTTCCTGGATTGGTGCCGCGAGGACTCTGGCCACCCCGAGGTCGGTTTGTGTTCGTTGGTTCCAATAGACTGCCACGGTGGCTACGAACAAAAAGGCGAAGGCAATCGCCGCGAGGACGCGGACGTAAACCGCACGGGCATGGGCCATCATCGCCGTCTGCGAGCGAGTCCATTGAGACTTGCGGGTGCCGGTTAGGATCCGGAAAAACTCCAGCGGCCCGGGCAGAAACCGGCGATTTTGCTGATGGCCTTTCCAGTCTCGAGTTATTCGGTCCAGCAGCACACGGCAACGACCGGAGTATGTCGCCAGTTCCGCGTCGTACAGCCAGCGACGCAATGACGGCACCATGTAGTCGTGGGACAGCTGGTAGTATCGCGTTTCGTCGTCATCGTCGCGCGGGGTATCCGTGATATCTGCGCCATATTTGTCGGGCTCCGTGGGTGTAATCAAACGCACATGATTGTCGAGAATGTTGAGCGTGGCTCGAAAATCCGCCGGGCGATCACGATATCCGGAGACCTCCTGCAACTGCCGGTGCGATTGCATTTGTCCTTTGATCTCCGAGTCCTGTTCCGGCAGCAACGACTTCAGCATACGGCGTGCCGCTTGCTGGTGGGCACGATGTGAAGGAGGGGCAGACTTTGCGGCAAACGTCTCTTCCAGAAACATCATCCCTAAACCTTCCAATCCACCAACGTCCGTCAACGCTGCCGGGATCCATGATCGCCCCTTCATCATCTCCGCAAAAACCGACAGCCGGACACTGACGACTTGCTCTCGCTCAGCAAGTCCTCGTACCGCTTGTGCCAGGAACTGGGCCTGTTCGCTACTAAGCTCAGCCGAAGAACGACGGATCTTGCCATAGGCACGTCCGAATGCTGCCAATACATGTTGAGCATGATCGAGGTCGAACAAGTCAAACAACGCGTAATTGTGCCCTTCGGAGAGTTCAATCTCGAGATGTTGGAAGAAACGATGCACGGACGCGCCAAAATCGTCCCTCACCAACAATAGCGTCTGCAAGTCGCTACCGTTGCATTGACGCAGGGCCGCTAATAGCTGACTATCATCATACGCGTGATGCGCATGTAGCCATTGTTCGAATTGGTCGATAACCAACAGTACCTTTTTCCCCTGCCAGCCCCCTATTTCGCGCACTCGCGACAACGCGGCCACCACGTCTGTGTCGCTGTCAATGTCGGGAGCAATTTTGCGTAGGCCTTTCAACAACCTCACCTCTGTGTCCGCCGCCGTTGCTTCCACGTAGATCGGCAAGATGTTGTTGTCAAGGGAAGGCAAAATGCCCGCTCTTACCAGCGACGACTTCCCACACCCTGACGGGCCATAGAGCAGGCCAACAGAAAAAGCGACTTCAGCATCCCGGGATTCTATGCCCGTTTTCCAAACCCGTACCGCCTTGGGCAAGCCGTCACGGTCGTGAGGTCCGGGCAGCAATGACAAATAAAAGCCAGAATGTTCGGCACCGAAGCTGCGGAGCCCCTGTGGGATCACCTGTTCCACAATGACTTCTTCGGCCAAGCCGGCATCGCGACTCATTGATTTGCTTTCGCCGTTTGCCAACCAGTGTTGCAGATCGTCGATGAGATCGGCGGTCGCTGTGTATCGGTCTGTCACCTTCTTGGACAGACATACCAAACAGATCCGTGCCAACTCACGTGGTATGTTTGGGTCGAGCTGTCGGGGCGGTCGCGGTTCCGTGTTCTCAATCTGATCGCGCATATCATCAGGCGTTTCCGCAAAAAATGGTCTCCTTCCGGTCAGCAACTCGTACATGATAATCCCGAGACTCCAAATGTCGGCGCGGCCGTCCAGCCGATGCGTCTCGCCGCGCACCTGGTCTGGCGACATATAGGCGTACGTCCCGATCACCTCGCCACGCAATTCGCGTTGGCGGCTTTCATGCAACGCGATCCCAAAATCGGCCACGTACGGCTTGCCCGCTTGATCCAGCAGAATGTTGGCCGGCTTAAGGTCCAGATGAATGTAGTGCCGGCGATGCGCATAGCCAATTGCATTGGCGATCTGTAGGACCATCTCGGCCACTTGGCGATAAGGCAAACGTCGCTCGCCAGCATACTGCGTCAGATCGCCGCCAGAAAGGTATTGCTGCACGATGGCAACCAGACCGGCTTCGCGGTGAACGTCGTAGATCCGAACGATGCCCGGATGGTCCAGCTGAGCCGCCTTGCGGGCCTCCTCAACAAAGAAATCAAGAGCAGCCTCGCCGGAGAAGCGGTCCATGCGCGGGACTTTCAGTGCGACCTCCCGTTCCAAATCAGGATCACTCGCCAAATACACGTCGGCGAATCCTCCGCGACCTAACGAACGTATTACCTGATATCGCCCGATAGCTTGGGGCGTCTCCGCCTCGCTGACATCCGGCCCGGCTTGGGGCGCACGTGCGTCACACGCGAGATCGTACTTGGCTGTTGGAGCAAACGACGCTTCATTCACACCCTGCTGGCATAAATACAACGCTGCTTCCACGACAGAACGATCCGCCGAAAAACGTTGATGGTACTCATCCGTGTCGAAGGTTTCATTCGCCCCCAGACGTAACGCGACCTCCAACGCGATCAGCTCACGCATTAGTATCGATCGGTCGCGGTCATCGCAATTCGCCAGAAACTGCTCGATGATCGGCCCCTGCCCTCCCCGCCAACTTCGTTCAAATTTGTCGCAGATAGCATCAATACGGTCGAGTTGCGAAGGATCTGAACCGCCCGACCGTCCGTGAAAGTCGTCGCTCATCAAACGGCCTCTCCGCCCCATTTGAGCCGGACGATCGCCAGCTTTCGCTCGATCGTGCGAAGACTTACTCCCAATTCATCCTTCAGCTCCCGGTTGGTCTTCCCCTCCAGCTTCCCCAGGGCAATTTGCCGTTGAAGTGGTTCGGCAAGCTCATCCAGTAGTTCCCGCAGATGGTCAGTAAGTTCCGCCGCCTCGTCGGGAAGCACTTCGCGATCGGGACATTGTGCAAGACCAAATGGCTGTAACGAGTCCTTTCGCTGGTTTTCGAATATTGACTCGCCACGCACCTTCCCGCCTCCACGCTTCTGCGCGAACTCGTGGCGACGCACCGATACGGCCCGGCGCTCGACGAGCATTAACAGCACTTGCCATAAATCCTGGCGATCGTCCAATTTTGCAAATTTTCCCTGCTCCACACCACGCAAGAACCCGTCGAACGCAACGGCTACCACATCTTCCTCGTCCACAACCCGCCTCGGCATCGTGCCGAGCTTCTTGCGTGCCAGACGTACCAGATCTTCAAGATATCGTTGCCAAATTGGTTGCGCAGCTGCTACTTCGCCGGACTTGAGCCGCGCCAGCCAAACCGAAACGGATTCGTCGTTGGACATGTTTTTTTCGCTCCCCAGCTTTCTCACCAAGTCAACTTTAGCTACTTCTGCGACGGCGTGCAAACCAATGTCATTGCCCTGCGCGATCGATTTGAAAGGGATTCCCGAAAAATTTGGCGGGGCGGGGCGTCCGTTGGCGAGTGTTCCCATAGAGGCAAACACGATTGCCTCAATTTACTCCCCCAAAAGCAGGATACTGGAGATGAACGCTATGTACCTTCCCCAAGCCGAAAAACACACATCGTCGACTGTTCGCGAGATTCTAGACGAATTGGTGCTGTCGCTTGATACCCTCCTCCAGGGAACGGAAGACTCGAATCAAACAGCCGGCAGCATTGGGAACGCAAAGAAACTAATCGCAGCTCTTCCCTTAGCGACCGATGATTTCTGCACGGCCTCGAACCGGATGCGCAACGCGGTGCGTTACTTCAATTCCGGCGAACGCGGTGCGGCAAAGTATGAGTTGCGTCTGCTTCTCGCAAGTCTCCGCAACAACTTCCGTCAATAAGAAACACGACTGCAATTCAATGTTTGTTTCGTCGCCGCAGCGATACCCTGACAGTGATTTTGAACCGCCGCCAAACGAAAGGTACACACTTATGTTTTTATCAACGTCGCGTACGCCACCAATTACCTCCGCCTTTATCGCAGTACTTTTCCTGGCTACTCGCGTGGCGGCATCCGATGTGCTATTTGATACCAATCACCATCAAGGCGTCCTCTGCAACACACCGCCCGCTGCGAACGGATTGATGTTCGAGCGATTGCAGGGTATTGAGGCGACATCCGTCGCGCCAGTGCTTGGGGATTTCAACGGAAACGGTATCGTGGACGCTGCCGATTACACCGTTTGGAAAGACACCTTCGGATCATCATCGATTCTTAATGCCGACGCCAACAGCGATGGGAACGTCGAGGCCGCAGACTATACCATCTGGAAAGACAACTACTACGGTCACTATGTCAGCGAAATGAATACTGTGCCCGTTCCCGAACCAACCGGGACGGTCATGATCGCGACCGCGCTTCTGCTAATTGGCGCCGCACGACGCTACGCGTCGAACCCTGCTTGACGGACTCTTGTTGACGAACAACGACGGACTTCGTCTTCCTTCCTTTCAACGACTACGGAGTTGCGGCTGGACGAGTGAGGGGTGCGGGCTTTCATACCGTCGTTGATCAGTCTGGACGACCCGTCACTTCTGTGTGTTGGACGTGAAAACTGGGTCACGTAGTTCGCTGGCGACCTCAAACAACCTTTGGTAGCCTTTGGACATTTTGTCTTTGAAGATCCAGTCAAAGAAGTTCAACTGGTGGTCGTGATCGTCGAAGATCCAGGTCCGTAGATTGTCCTTGCCGGCCTCCTCAAAACTTCGTCGGAGATCGTAAACTCCTTCGACATCACAGTTGGCATCTCGCTTGCCATGAAATACATGTATCGGCATATCTAGCCGCAAGAGACGTACTTTGTTGGGTTCGAGTTGAAAGTGTTCATTGAGCCATTCAATGGAAACGCGAAAAAAGTTGTCCCATACCCAGTCCGCGTCGTTCGCCTCGATTTTTTCCAACAGCATTTTGTAGTGAGGCGCTAAAAGGATCCGATAGTCTTCCACAGTTAAGACGCCATCGGAATTCCTATCGAGCGAGTCAAACGACACTCCCTGCAGCACCTTCTCGCGCCATGCCGTTGGCACGTCTTCCGAAGATTCGAACTCCTCACGACTAATATCATCATCCTGGTTCGCATCAAAAGGCGGACGAAGGTTTCGCATAGAGCTTTCGCCAGAGAATTGCCACTTGATGATATCATATAAGTTTTCGTGGGCGTAGCCGACCAACATCAACGCCGCGATGTCGTTCTCCTTCCTCTCCGCAACGAGCGAAGCAACCATCGTCCCTTCACTAAACCCTAATAGTACGAACCTGGCATTGCTCAGCTCCGGCCGTTT
>JAGQPD010000409.1 GCA_020426865.1 Planctomycetales bacterium | reverse complement strand
TTGATCTTCGACGAAGTCCAAACCGGTTGCGGACGCACCGGTCAATGGTTCGCCTATCAACATTTCGGTGTCACACCCGATATTATGACGCTTGCCAAGGCCTTGTGCGGTGGTATCGCTGGCGGCGCCATGCTTACCACCCGCGAGGTCGCTCCCAGCCTGCGCCCCGGAATGCACGCGTCCACCTACGGCGGCAACCCGATCGCGGCTCGAGCCGGCATCGCAACGCTGGAAACGATCGAACGCGACGGACTGCTGCAACACACGCGTACACTCAGCGAACTGTTTCAACAACAACTCGCGCCACTCGTCGACGAACTGGAAATCGTTCGCGAAATCCGCATTCTGGGACTGATGATCGGAATCGACTTGGCCATCGACGGTTCCACCGCCGTGCAACATTGCATGGACCGCGGACTGCTGATCAACTGCACGCACCAGACGGTCTTGCGTCTGCTGCCGGCAATGAACCTGGCGGAAGATCTCGCCAGGGAAGGATGCGAAATTATCCGCGACGTTTTGACTCAGTTGGCATCGTAACGATGCAAAATGGGAGGTCCGCATGAGACATTTGGTAACGCTGTTTGACATGCAAGCGTCTGAATTGGAACCACTTTTTCAGGCGACCGAGGAACTGAAGTCACAATTGAACAACGGCACGCGTCAACCGTTGTTTCCGGGTCACGTACTGGGCTTGCTGTTTGAAAAGCCAAGCCTCAGGACCCGAGTGAGTTTCGAAACGGCGATTGCTCATCTAGGAGGCAATTGCATCTATCTGGGACAAGAAGCTGGTTGGGGAAACCGCGAATCGGTCGCCGATTTCGCACGCGTCGTCAGCCAATATGTCGACATCCTCGTGTGCCGGGCTAAGCGACATGAGTCTGTTACCGAACTGGCTCGATATTGCACCTGCCCCGTCATTAACGGACTTACCGACCTGGCACATCCCTGCCAGGCATTGGCAGACCTCTATACGCTTCGGGAGGAATTCGGATCACTCAAAGGAAAAACCCTGGCGTTCGTCGGCGATGGAAACAATGTTGCTCGAAGCCTGGCCGTCGCCTGTGCATACGCCGGCGTCCGTTTCATCCTCGCGGCACCCGAGGGATATCGCCTTTGTGACACATTTCTGCTAGAACTCAAGCAACGAGTCCCCCACGCTTGCATCGAAATGGTCGACAGTCCGCAGCGAGCGGTCACTGAGGCGGACGCGGTATACACGGATGTCTGGACCAGCATGGGACAGGAGGAAGAACGAGAGGAACGTCGGCAGATATTCGCGGATTATCAGGTAAATGCCAAACTCATGGCGGGGGCCCCTCCATCGGCCGTCTTCCTTCATTGCCTTCCCGCCCATCGCGGCGAGGAGGTCACCGATGACGTTATGGACGGCGCGCAAAGCCGAGTGATTCGGCAGGCCGCTAACCGGATGCACGTCCAAAAGGCCGTCCTCGTGTGGCTCCTGCAGGCCCGGACGAAAGAACACAACTAAAACAATTCCGCCCCTGTTCGACTCGCATCAAAGGAGCACCCAACTTGGCCCGGCATGATGGCAGACGCCCCCCGCAACTTCGGCCGTTGAAAATCCGTCGCAAATTCACGAAAGTCGCTCCCGGCAGCGTCCTGATTGCGGCCGGCGATACACAAGTGCTTTGTACCGCCAGTGTCGACCCTCAGGTCCCGCCATGGATGGCCGGTAAAGGCAAAGGTTGGGTAACCGCCGAGTACAACATGCTTCCCGGCAGCACGAGTCCCCGCAAGAGGCGCGATCGTGACGGAAAGGTCGATGGCCGGACGACGGAAATCCAACGACTCATCGGGCGTAGCCTGCGGGCCGTCATTGATCTGGAGTGCCTCGGAGAAAAGACCGTTACCATCGATTGCGACGTGCTCCAGGCTGATGGTGGCACACGAACCCTCAGTATTACTGGCGCCTTTCTCGCCTTGGTCGATGCCCTGCATGCCGTCAGCGCGCTGCCCGCCCCCCATGCCAATCCGATCCGGGACAGTGTGGCGGCGGTAAGTTGCGGCATCGTCGACGGCACGCCGCTGCTCGATCTTGATTACCGCGAAGATTTTGCGGCAGCGGTCGATATGAATGTCGTGATGACGGGAAAGGGACGGTATGTCGAGATTCAGGGTACGGGCGAAGAGTCGACGTTTGATCAACAAGAATTGGACGCCTTGCTCGGCCTGGCCCGCAGCGGAATATCCCAACTGACCAAGGCTCAGCGCGAATCGCTCGGCAAGCGATGGCCGTGCTAGCTGGACATGGCACCGGCAAAACCGCACTATTTTACCAAATTCCCGTCGGTTCGCGGCAACTTCTTCCGCACCTCCGGCCGCTGCGACTGGACCATTCGGTTTTGGCGGGATATCCTTGTGGTAGTTGTCCCCCCGGTACCGATACGCGCAGGTGAAGTGCCATGTCTGAATATGACTCGCGAACACTTGTCGGCCGAGCGCCCGACACCACCGACTGGTGGGCCAGGCTATTGTCATTAGGCGCGTTGGCACTGGCCGGCGCTTCAGTTCTCTTCACGTGGCTGCGAACGGCGGAACTCCCCGCACGCGAAGAGATCTTGGCATCATACCGTAGCGAAATGCAGCAGGCGGTCAAGGAAATTCAGCGACAACAAGATGAAACGGAAAAGAAGCGGCAGGAGGTCAACGACCAGGCTCTGGCTAGGTTGCGGGAAGCTACGGACGGGCTGGCTTACGAACTAAATTTGCTGGACAAGAACCAGAACCAAGGTCAGCCGCTGCCTGACGACAGCCTGGCACCGCCCCCTGCCGCGCCAGAACGCTCCGACGACATCGCGGTGGACGAATTCGACAGCAAACCGCACTTGCGCGAAGTCCAGGTCGTTTTGCGACCTAACAGCGATGCAGCGAATGTCGGCAGTTCCCCCGAACCACAGCCAACCATCGTCAACGACGGCCGCCTCGACGCGATTGTCACTCGCGTCTCGTTCCAACCACAATCGTTGTTCGAGGTTCCGACCAGCATTCGCCAACGGCTCGGACAGCCAATCGGTGACACCGAGCTGGAGATTCGTTTTGCCGAGTCGGACAATCAAGCCACAACACCCGGGAAGCACGGCAAATACGTGCGTCCGTTGCTGACGCCCCTGCTGCTGGTCCCCGATCGGCAGTTGCAGCTTCGAGTCCTAATCGAAAACAAACGGCACCAAGGCTGGGCGATGCGCGGCGAGTTGACGCTGGAATACGATGGCGGCGAATCGCTCGTGCTTCCTAACGCTTCCGTCTACTTTCTCGATCCAGCGCCGGTCGATCAGCCCGATCCCCAAGATCCGACCGACAACGATAAGAGCATACAGGCGTAGCGTCCCGGCCTTCCCGCGGCAAGTCAGTCAGTGAATTTTGTGCCGCCTGACCCTACGCGTTGGCGACTAACTGCTTGTAATAGTCGATCGACAGACGCAATCCGGTCGCAAAGTCGGTTTTTGGCTCGTAATTCAGGTATTGTCGCGCCAGGGTAATGTCGGCCAAACTGTCTCGGACATCGCCCGCTCGAGGCTCTCGGTGTTCCGGTTGCAAGTCGGTTCCCAACAGTTCGTTCAGCGCAGCGATCAACTGGAGCAAACTGGTGGTCCTGCCATTGGCGACGTTGACAATCTTACCCACTACGTCGGGGGCGTCGGCCGCCAGTAGATTACCGTGCACGACATTGGCGACGTAGGTGAAATCTCGAGTCTGTTCGCCATCGCCGTAAACAATGGGACGCTGACCGGCCAACATCCAAGTGATAAACAAGGGGATGACGGCGGAATACGGGCTGCCAGGATCCTGTCTTGGCCCAAATACATTGAAATAACGAATGCCGACCGTCTCCAGTCCGTACGTATGCGCGAAAGCCTGGCAGTAGTATTCCCCTGCCAACTTGGCCACCGCATAAGGGGACAACGGCGCCGGAAGATCCGTTTCACGTTTTGATGAAAACGGTTGATCCCCGTAGGCGCTGCTGGATGCCGCATACACAACTCGGCGAACTCCCAGCCTTCGAGCTTGATCGAGCACAGTCAATGTGCCTGTCACACATGCGTGGTTTGTATCCAGCGGCTTTTCAACCGAGCGTGGAACGGACGCCAAGGCCGCCTGATGAAATATGCAGTCGACTCCCGCTGCTGCCGCCGCTACGTCGTCCGCATTGGTGATGTCTCCCTTGATGAAAGTAATGCCAGCGTGCGATTGAATGTTCCGCTGAAAGCCCGTCGAGAGATTGTCGAGCACGCGAACGTCATCCCCACGATCCGCGAGGGCACGAGCAATATGCGACCCAATGAAGCCAGCACCACCTGTCACTAAGAACGTACGCATCTCTCGAACACCTCTTTCGCAAATATTCAATGGGAGCTAGTTGGAAACGGGAGCATTGGTGACGACACATCCCGTCAGACGGTTTCCGTCCCCCGGGAATCCCGTGGCAAGCAGCTCGCAGGCTTGAGCATCGGACTGTCCCAAGCGTACCACGAGATAGCTGGCATGGCACGCGTGCGCAAATAATTTTGCCAAGGGGCCGTCGGTCGGCCCCCCATCAATCAGCACCAACGGGAAGACCTGCGTCCATTTCTCCATTTCCTGCCGCACGTATTCGGAGGACAGCCCATGGCGAGCCAGCCGTCCGCCAGCAGCTAACAGCCGGATCTGGGGCCTCCAACTCAAATGTAATAACCCCCTCCAATCTTGCTTCTCACCGAACAACTCAGCCAGACCGTCTCGCTGCCGGCAATTCATCTTGCCCGTCAAGTGCTGGTTGACCAAATCAGCGTCAACAACGAGCACATTCTGATCACAGCGAGCTGCAAGTCGGGCGGCAGTATCAATGATCGTCTCGGCGATGCTTTCATCGGACTGTTCCGACACAAAGACAACCGTGCAACTTCCGTCCGTCGCACGCCGCGACTGGATCTCGTCAATTAGTTCGTCATATTGTTGAATAAATGTATTGTACCGCAAGTTTTCATCGACCATCCGCTCAAATTCACTCGGCTCGCGCACCTCAGCTGGCAACTCGGGAATCGGATCCCGCGATCTGACAGCAGCCTCGGTCATCGCACCGGTTACAAATGCGGCCGGCACCTGGGAAACATTTGAATCCGCAATCGTGCCGACGTCGAAGCCGTCAGCGAATTCCTCACTACGCTGCTCACCGAAAAACTGACTTTCCGCGTCTTCCAAATACCTGGCAATCTGGTCAATCGTGAGGTTCCCCCCCAAGATGCTCGCCCCCTTGTCATTCGGATCATCCGAATTGGGAACCGTTGTCCAGGCGCCGCTAAACTCGTCCCACATGTCACTCGTCATAGCCGCTTCTTGCGCCGGCAACATATCGGAGGCGATGCCATGCTCCGTCGAGTCATAGTCCTGAATCTCAACAATGTCGTCCGCAAAACTCAATGGCAATGAAGTCTTCATCGAGTTAGGCATTTCAACCTTCGACGATAGACTCGATTTTGACGGTTGCGAGAACTTCGGTTCGGTGATCACGTGAGTTGGTTCAGCTGTCGTATCGGCCGTCTCGGTGCTGGAGCCGATGATGCTCTTCTTTTCCACTTTGCGATTGTGGCGGAGCGACATGATCTCGGCCAACGTCGCGCCCAGTTCGTCGCGATCAAAGTCGCTTGACGAATCGCAATCTCTGTTCCGCTCGGCATCTCGCTTATCGTGCCGAGACTCCGTCCAGCCACTTCCGCCCCCCTGGGACTCATCCGGAATGACGACAGCCGGTTCGAAATCCGAATTCGGATCAACATCTACCTTCCGTGCCCACCCTTGTAACGCCGGCATCAATGCCGGGTCACGAAGCTCGGGTGCGTCCTGGGAAAGTTCCAGATCGTCGACAATCACCGTGCGTATCTCACCTAAATCTCCAACGCTCGGCATCGCTCCCAAGGGAGGCAACGTCAGCATGTCCGCCGATGGCTCAGCCGCCGATTCCCGTTGCATCACTTGTTCCAGAAAACTCATCTCAACCGATCGACCGCCATTGACCAAACTTCCCCGCTCCGGGTCGCCCAGTATGAGCTCGCCCCCAAGACTGCCAGGCAGCAACACGGGCGAAAACTCAGCCGGCAAGGCCTCGTCCGCTACCACACCTTCCGCTACCACACCTTCCGCTACCACATCTTCGGCTACCA
>JAGQPD010000408.1 GCA_020426865.1 Planctomycetales bacterium | reverse complement strand
AGTGCTGGCGAGTTGGTGCAGGGGCAGTTCCAGGCGCTGGGGACAAACGTCATCTTTGTGTTTCCGGGCAGTCGCACTCGCGGCGGTGTGCGTCAAGGAGGTTTTCCTACATTGACTTCCGACGATGTTGAGGCAATTCGTACCGAATGCAGCAGCGTCCGCGCGGCATCCGCCCTTGTGCGCGGCAATGGCCAGTTGATGTTTGGCAATGAGAACTGGAGCCCTCGCGAGCTATGGGGTGTCGGACCGGACTACCTGGCCGTACGCAATTGGGAAGTCACGCAGGGAGGGTTCTTTACCGCGCGCGATATTATTTCCGCGTCCAAAGTGTGTGTGATCGGCCGCACGATCGCTCGCGAACTGTTTCAAACGACCAATCCGATCGATCAGACCATTCGCATCATGAACATCCCGTTTCGCGTGATCGGCGTCTTAGAAGAAAAAGGGGCCAACATGATCGGCGAAGATCAAGATGACATCGTGCTTATGCCGTACACTTCCGTCATGAAACGTCTATTCGGCACGAGCTTCGATGCGGTTCATGCCGTAATGGTATCCGCGACATCCATCAAGCAGATGAACGATGCGAAAAGCGAAATTGAGCAATTGCTGATGGATCGCCATCGCATCGCACCGGGCGAGGAAGCCGATTTTCAAGTGCAGAATACGACGGAGATCGCCAACGTGTTAGGCATCATCACCGGCACGATGACGTTGTTATTGTCGGCGATTGCCGGTATTTCGCTGCTGGTCGGTGGTGTCGGAATCATGAATATCATGCTCGTGTCCGTTACCGAACGCACGCGAGAGATTGGGATTCGCATGGCAGTCGGTGCAAAGGGTCGCGATATTCTCTTACAATTTCTCGTTGAATCGGTCATGCTGTCAAGCATCGGCGGCCTGATTGGTGTGTCGCTTGGCGTTGGGGCTTCGATCGGAATCACATCCGCCATCAATTCGTTCAGTTCTGGTACCGACTGGCCGGTAGTCGTGTCGTTTCCAGCGGCGGCTATCGCTATGGTATTTGCTGCTGCCGTGGGGGTTTTCTTCGGGTTCTATCCTGCGCTGCGAGCCAGTCGTCTCGATCCGATCGATGCCTTGCGATACGAATAGTCCTTCCGACTGATGGCCGCGTTATGGGATTGGCAATTGGTCGAAGTCGGGCACCTCCGGTCGTTTGGGCGGCTCGCGATCCTTCGATTCGTCATCCCGCTCATCTGCCGGGCGACTATCAAGAGATTCCTTTCGCGGCGTCTGCAAGTCGAACAGAGATTCGGCCGGTCCGTCACCACTAGGATAGTGCTCTGTATTCTCGGTCGGACGCATCGAACGTGGGTAGCACCGGCAATCGTGGAATCGACCGAGGGGGCCAACGGATGCAAATCGCTCTTCGTAGAACCGCACGCCGTGTGTCTCCAGGATCGTACCCGTTTGGCGTTCCAGATTGATCAGCTCGGTGTTGTACAAGATCAGTGTCTGTGCTTCGGAGCTAACCGTGTTTCCCCAATCCGAAATGGCTTGTGAGACGTTGATGAAGTTGACACGCCCTTTCTCAAAGTTGGAGAATTGCTGATTCAAGTTTGTCGTAGCGGCTCGACGTGCCTCGCGAAGTCGTTCGTATTGCTGGTAGAACTGAGCCAGGTTGCGGCGGTTAATCGTCAAGATATGGACAACATTGTGCATGCCTTGGTCAAGATTTACACGGTCACGAGCGATCAACAACTCTTGTCGACGGAGATTTGCTCGGGATTGTCGCAAGCTCAGTGGCACCGCGAAGTTGACGGACATCGTCCAGTCAGTAAACTGACCTGGTCGCGTGGAAATCCGGTCGCCAATGGGCATTTCGCCCTCCAAGCCGTTCCAGCGATAAAGGGCTTGGGCGTCCAGATTCGGTAATGCCTGATTGTTAGCCTGCACGAGTAGCTGCTGGTCGGCCTCGAGGATCAGTTTCAATTCGATAATATCTGGCCGATGGACCTCCGCCAATTGCAGCACG
>JAGQPD010000407.1 GCA_020426865.1 Planctomycetales bacterium | reverse complement strand
CTAAATGACCGAGCGCGATTCTGCGACAGTGGGCCTATGCCGCTGTTGCGTACTGCGCCTTGTGTTTGTTTCGTTGTCGTAGGTAGTATCGAACATTTTTCATGAGTTCGGACATATCAGAGCATTTGTGGTTGCGAGTCACGTTGGCGTGAAGATCCTGCCAGGCACGCTCGATCTTATTGTGGTCGGGGCAATATGGTGGTAGGAAGTGTAGCTCGAAACGTTGACCGGCCTTGGTTGCCAAGGTTTTTGCCACTTCCTCGGTACTGTGAATGGAGTAGTTGTCCAAGATCACGTGGATCTTCTTGGCATTCGGGTATTGCTCGTGGAGCTTCCAGAGTAGTTGAATGAAGAGCAGGCTGTTCTTGCTGTCGCCCTCAACCCAGGTCAGTTCGCCCGTTTTCGGATTCAATGCCCCGGCCAAGTATTGTTTTTCATTCTGTCCGGGAGTAAGCACTTCCTTTTGCTGTCCTTTGACCATCCAGTCCAAACCAATCTTGGGATTCAAATGGACGTCGACTTCATCCTCGTAGACAACCACTTCGTCATCGGGAAGGTCCTCCACCAATTCCCGGAGTTCCCTCAATCGCTTGTTTTTGGCCTGTTTCGACCACGTGGATTCCACAATCGGCTTCGGACGCCCTCGCCGCGCGCCGATTCTCGATAGAGCAACACTCATGGTTGAGACATGAATTCTGATACCTGTCTTCCGCTCCATGGTTATTACCAACATCTCTCGTGTCCATGTGGGACGCTTCCATCCATGGTCCAGTGGGCAAGACTCAACCACCTCCCAAAGTGTGGAAAGGAATTCATCACACAGCTTGGTCTCCCCGTTCTCCTCACGATGATCGACCAACCCATCAACGCCTTCCTCGCGAAACCTGGCTGCCACTCGATAGCTGCCACTCGATATATAGTGCTCCGGTCGACCTTCAGTGCTCTGGCCGTATCGGCCACGGATCGGCCGTCTGCCAAATTCAGGATGATCAAGTACCGTGTCTTCTGGTCCCCGTCCTTCAGTTTTCGGCAACGTTTTTCCAATCTCCGCTTGTCCGACCGCGACATTCTTGGGACAATTCCGTCCATGGGAATTCCTTCTGCGAACTCCAGTTCGCCGTTTGAGTGCAATCAACTGAGGAATTCCCATTTTTATTTTTTCAGTCGATATGCTCCAATATCAGTTTTGTCGCAGAATCGCGCTCGGTCATTTAGTCCTGGTCGAACCGCGATCTTGTTTCGGCCACTGTGCGTTAGCCAACCTTGCCGATCTGCGAATCCCAAACAGGTGTGTTCACGAAAGTCTGCTGCTGTCTCGCCCGAATTCGTACGCTCGCCGTCGGTCCCCGACCACCGGAGATCCGACATATCGTGGCGGTGCCCGAGCGTTCTCCACGAAACCGGATTGCGGACCGCGTCCGTTCAATGAGAAGCTTGTTCATGCTTAGTTGCGAAACAACCTGGCTGAGTCGTCGTCCTTGAACATGTGCCGTTCGCTATGGGCTTATTACGACATGCCCAACTCGGCAGTTTACGACCTGAAAAGCCGCAACGAGGAAATGCCAATGTACTGGTCAATTCTATTAATCGCGCTGCAAATTGGCCTGGCAGCATTACTTGTCTTGTCAACGCGATTTGCTTGGCACGGGCCACAATTGTTGACAGATTATTTCGGAATGTTTTTTTCGGCATTCGGCATGTTGTTTGCCATTTGGGGGTGGATTACGATGGGGATTTTCCGTATTCGTGTCATGCCACAACTTCGGTCAAATGCAACACTGCTGACGACCGGCCCGTACGCTTGGGTACGACATCCGATGTATACCGGCCTCCTGTTATTTCTGCTGGGGTTGCTGGTGGTCGACTGGCGAATTTGGCGAATCGCCGCATGGGGTGTCTTGATCGCGGTCCTGCTGGCAAAACTGCGCATTGAAGAACGGGAATTGGCCGCCCGTTTTGGCGAGCGTTATGCGTCGTATCGCCGAAACACAGGTCGACTGCTCCCGAAACGGCGCGGGCAATAGGCTACCTCAGCAGCGGCAACACGAAGACCGTCGCACTTGAAGTGTCGCGTTGGAACCGCCTAATCTTGCTCTGTAACAGCCAACACCTTGACACGCACATTGCGAAACGCCACAGGGCCATGGTCCATCTGCAAATAGATCGGCGCTTCCGGCACTTCGTGCAACGGTGTGGAGGCGTTACCGGTCGGTGAGTCGACCCGCACGTCTCGATGAATTTCCTTCCCGTTCAACACGACAGACACAAACATGGCGTCGTGTGTCTTCGTTCCGTGGCTATTGAACCGAGGTGCCCGAAACACGATCTGTAGCGATTGCCACTGGCCAGCCGGCTTGGCGGCATTCGATGCTGGAGGGATCCCCTCGTCAATGTACTTCAGTCCCTGCCCCTCGCCGCCAAACACCCAGTGGGGATAAATACCACCGCAATCGGTCGCTGTTGGCCGCTCTATTCCGTGACTGTCATACAATTGGATTTCGTACCGCTGCTGCAGCTTAATCCCAGAATTCGACCCCTTCCCGATGGCGAATTCGAGCCTAACCTCGCAATCGCCAAACGACTGTTGGCTATTCAAGTTGTTATTATCACCGTAGTCGGCTTTTGAGAGAATTGCCACGACACCCGATCCGGCAACGGACGATAGCCGGCGCGAGTTGCCATCCAATTGAATATTCCCACACAACGTTATCGACTTTCCGACGTCGGCGATTCCAATAGGCCCGCTGCTATCAATAATCGAGACCCATTCCTCGGCGTAGGCGCGGGAAAGGATCGAGAGCATTATCATCGGTACGAGAACAACACCTGTGATCAGATTCATTACGCAACTCAATTCTAGAGGGCATTGCACGTCAACGCACGAAATGTTGGACACGTTGTACGGTCTCGATCGGCACATACGCCAGCTCGAGCTGGTTGCCCAATCATAACTCTGGATGGTGCGAATCACAATCTCGCCGATTTCTTCCGCCCATATTGTCAAGGGTACGACGTGGCTGGTTGCCGGCAATTGCACGCCGCTCAAAGATCCAACTTGCCAAGGCGCAGTCGGCTGCGTTGGCCCATTGGGTCCGTTCCCCCACGTCACGGCATTGCCGCTTGAATAACTCGGTGATTGTACTCGCTCGAGCGTCGGATCCTGCCATGGTCTCCCGTCACTTTCATGTCGTACTTTGCACCATCGTGCCCCGCCAATTTTTCCGGATTACCACTTGGATGAAAGGGAGAATTGGCTCAGAATTACCAAGTTCAGTTGCGGAAGGTCAATCGAGCCGACTATGCCGCTCAACGCAGGCGGCATGAGCGGACGGCGCGGTTTCACGAAATGGTCAATCCCCGAATAGGAGGCATTCCAAATGCGGTCGTGGCAGGAGCCCCACTACGTTTCCATAGGGATGGCCACACTATTGTGCGTTGGCGGTTTGTTCCCGGATGCTACGGTAGCGCAGCGCGCCTCGCCCGCAATGCCTTGGTTCCAACGCGCCATCGTTGGCATGGAAGTTGGTCCGACGGGGGCTCAGTTCGGCTACAGTAGCCCGACGGATGAACGCTATTGTTCGAAGTGGAATGGCGCGGAAATCGTTCGCAAATGCGTCGAGGCGAATGCCGAATATCTAGTGCTGTGGCTACGTGACGGCGACTTCGCCTATTACAACTCTAAGATTTTGCCCAAAGCACCTGGACTAGGCAACCGCGATCCGCTTCGCGAAGCACAACACGAAGCGGCCAAACACGACCTACCGATCATTTCGTATTGCGTCGTGCAGCAAGGGGGCATTTACCTGCAAGGTAATCCGCAGTGGAAGATGCGTGACGCGGAAGGAAATGAGATCGGTCGGTTCTGTTTCAACTCCGGCTATCTGGCAGCAATAAAACAGCTGGTTGCCGAACAGCTTGCGTATGGCATTGACGGTTTTCATATCGACATGTTGGACCAGGGATTTGGTGAGCCGTACGGATGCTGGTGCGATGCGTGTCGCGAGCTTTTTCGCAAAGCGTACGGCCACCCTATGCCCTCGGGTGTCACTTGGGATAAGACGTGGGACGAAATGCTGGAGTTCCGCTACGCGTCGAGTGAGCGGTTTGAAAAAGAGCTGACGACCTACATCCGATCGCTCAATTCCAGGGCAACTGTCGATTTCAACTATCACGGCAATCCCCCATTTTCTTTCGAAGTCGGCCAGCGTCCAGTGCAGCACGCCGGCAGCGGAGACTTCGTCACGGGCGAAACGGGCGTGTGGGGGTTTAGTGCACTGGGTGTCGGGTTGAACGCGGAGTTCTATCGAGCGTCCGCGCCCGGCGTGCCGTTTCAAGTCGCGATTCAACGCGGCGTACGAATGTATCACGATCAGACGACGCGCCCGCTGCTCCATATGCGATGGGGAACAATCACGCTGTTGGCTCATGGAGCGTTCGTGACGATGATCGACA
>JAGQPD010000406.1 GCA_020426865.1 Planctomycetales bacterium | reverse complement strand
ATGGTTCCGTTCAGGAAATTAAGATTCCATGGACCGAATTCGACGCCCTCGCCGATATTATCGGTCTCCCGACTGGGCTCAATCATACGTCCGCACCCGCCGAGGGTGAGACGTGGATCATCAACCCGGCAATTTGGGACGGCGCTGGCTACAAGGCCATTTGGAGTTGGATGGACAGTGGAACATTCGCGCGTAATCCGCACGGCGAGGTCACGTTCGTCAAGGACACGGTCGGTGGCCTGTTGGGTGATTACAACGGTAACGGCGAAGTCGATGCGGCCGATTACACAATCTGGAAAGACGCCTTCGGATCCACTACCGACCTGGCTGCCGACGGCAATGGCAATGGCGAAGTCGATGCCGCTGATTACACGATCTGGAAGGACAATTTTGGCAACACCGCTGGCGCTGTCGCAAGCACGTCTGCCGTGCCAGAACCAGGAAGTCTGTTGATCGTCGGCGTGCTGGCCCTGCTGAGTCTCGGGCGATTCCGCTCGCGCTTGAGCAAATAACGGCTCAGAATTACAAAAAGGCTCAAAACAGACCACCGAAAAGCCCCGTTGCCGTTGTGCCACGGGGCTTTTGTTTTGCCCACACTCCTTGGAAGTTGCTACTCCTGATATCGATGTCGCCCAATTGGGCCCCTGCGGCGTCGGTTAATTCTCTGCCATTGGCGCAGTCACCCGCTTTCGCGCCCGTTGCGCCAACACGAACGCCACCAGGCATACCAGGATATTGCATGGTTCGGGCACATGCTGAACCAAGGTCACCTCGGAATTGATCGGGACGTGGAATCGCCGTTCGACATTCCCGTTCGGCCAGCGAATCTGCACAAGATCAACATCATCGGTGCGATTGCCCAATCCGAAATGGGCGGTCGCTTCGTTTTGACCCAAGAAATTCGACCCCGCGTTGACTTCCCACACCCAGCGTTCGCTTGGGTTCTCCAAATCTGGTACCACCGTAATCTTGGCTCCTAGGGCCTGCCTATTGCTGATCGTCCCAACGGCATGAACACGTAGATGTGCCTGCTCGTTGCCACCATCATTGCGATAGAGCACGGAACGTTGTCCCGCACCGCCGTTGACGACAAACAGGTCCTGATCGCCATCGCGATCGTAATCAAAGACAACAATCCCAGATCCAAATTGATTGTCGCGCGGCAACAGCACCGCGTCGCTAACGTCCGAGAAGCGGACGGTATCTCGTTGGCCATCCCCCCGGAACAAATACACTGGATCTGTCACGTATGTGTCGTCACCAGGCAACACATATCCGTTCGTTGCTGCGACGTCGAGCCACCCATCATTATCGAAGTCCAAAAACGTTGCCCCCCAGGTCCACCCCGTTTCTTGGATACCAGAAGATTCCACCCGTTCAACGAATGTCCGGGGAGTTCCTTCCGCCAGTTGATTGATCAACAAGTTGTTACCATCAATATCGGCATTACCCAAAAACCAGTCGAGGTCGCCGTCGCGGTCGACGTCTCCCAGAGCGAATCCCATCGCCGAGCGATCTCCAGTAATCCCGGCCTGGTCCGCCCCCTGTCGAAACGTGCCGTCACCGTTGTTCCAGTAGACCTCGCTACGAGTAAAATCCGCGGCAATTGCCAGGTCGACCCAACCGTCCTGGTCCAAATCCGTAAACCTCGGAGCGAATGTGTACGAACGTCCCTGAATCGCAACCCCGGCGGCGATCGTAACGTCTTCGAAGTATCCCGGGGCGGCAGTGCCTAAGTTTCGCAATAAACGACTGTGATTCTCTCCCGATGCCACTTGCCATTCCGTTGTATAAAGATCCACAAAGCCGTCACCATCGTAGTCACCAAATGTCGCCGATACGGCCGAACGAATGGTCCCTGGCGACACCGCCGCCCCACGTTCCACACCTCGCTCTCGGAACGTACCTTCATCATTAACGTACAGATAATTCGAATTCCCCATCCAGGCGGTAACGTAGAGATCGAGGTCGCCGTCGTTGTCGATGTCGCCCCACACCGCTCCATTCATCCTTCTCCCTGAATGTGGATCCGCAAATACCGCGCTGGTGACATCCACAAACGTACCGTCTTGGTTGTTGCGATAGAGTACGCCAGGTGCATCGATGCGCGTAACATACAGATCGACCCAACCGTCGCCATCGAAATCTCCTGCCGCCGCACCGCCACTCATGAGGCCAAGTAACGTCGGGTCGGACTGGTTGTGCACGTGGTCAATACCCGACGTTTTCGTAACATCTCGAAGGACTGGCGCTGCCACCAGCACGCTTCCAGTCACGAGTACGAATAACTTCAGCACAATCGCAACCAGGACCGGAAACGTAAAGGGACGCATCGCTAAATCTTGCTCGCCCGCGGGGGTTGTTGAACTAGTTCGCTTTGTCCGCCAAGAGATGCACTTGACCAATTATCAATCCAGCGGTTGTGGTTCGAAATCGGTCGGCTCCACCCAACCGGGCTCCGGTGTTTTCTCGCCGTTGATGAACCGTTCATAATAATTGGCGAACCGCGGGTCTGCATACAAATATTGATCGAATTCTTCCCCGTGGCCGTCCATCCGCGGATCCCCCTCCAACCGCAACTGGCCCAACAACTGTTCTCGCAACTCGTTTCGTCTCCCCTCCCATCGCGACTCGGTCGCCAGATTCACAACGCAATCAGGATCTCCCTGCAAATCATACAACTCCTCGGCCGGTCGCTTGCCGAAACAGAGTGCCCAGTGTCGGTCGTCGGAATGCTGGCGGTGCTGTGCCAAGATGAACGTCTTCGTTGCTCCCCCATCGACATTGAGATATCCCGTTTCGGGATTGCAGGCTGGCCAACGTGAGGATGCGAAATTCTGCAGGTACAACGCGTCGCGACAGATTATCCCGCGGATGGGATAACCAACATCGCCGGGCCGTCCCACGTCGTGCCGTTCTATGCCGATCAGCACATGGTCTCTTGTCGGATCAATCTGGCCTCCTTGCGACGACTGCAGCAAGTCCGTCAGACTCTTGCCTGGCGAGTCCGCCATCCCGGAATCGTCCCAATCGACCTGTGCGATCTCCAACACGGTTGGCGCTACGTCGATGAAACTGACAAAATCATCCACCAGACGTCCGGCAGCGGCGATACCAAGTGGCCAGCGCACGGCCAGAGGTACATGGTTCGCATCCGCGTACGCGTTTCCCTTGCAACGGGGAAACGGCATCCCGTGGTCGGACGTCACGATCACAATCGTGTTGTCCAACAGCGCACGGCGCTCGAGTTCCGCCATCATTTGGCCGAGGTGCCGATCGAAATGCTCCACCTCAAAGGCATAGTCCAACATGTCATTTCGCACCGTCTCGTTATCGGGCCAGTACGCCGGTACTCGATCGATATCGTCAAGAGACTTGTTTCCCTTCGTCACACCAGCGCCATATTCGTATCCCCGATGCGGTTCAATCGCTCCGTACCAGAAGCACCACGGTTTGCTTTCGGGTGCGTGGTCGAGGAAATCGACGAAGTTGGCTGCATAATCGTTGTTGCTGATCCCCTTGGCAGGCGGCCGTAACTTCTTCCGGTTGAACGCAACTCCCGTCAACTGTCGCGGTTTCCCGGCCGCATCCAGGGCAACCCCCGGTCCCCATCCTTTTTGGGTGTGCCCAACAAACCAACCATGCTCCTGCAATACCTCGCACCAGGTTTTGAACTCGGCGGGGAAGTAACACCAGTGGTTGGCTGCTTCCTTCAATTGCCACGAATTTCGCCCCGTAAGTAAACAAGCTCGAGATGGCGCACATTTGGCATTGGGGGTATACGCGTTGCGAAACAGCAGACCCTCGCGCGCGACACGATCAAACGATGGAGTGTTGATCCAGGGCGTGCCGTAGGCGCTGGCATGGAACCCCCAGTCATCGGCGATCGCCAGGAGAATATTCGGCGGTTCCTTGCTGGGGGGTTGGGGGGACGCGTGATCCGCGGCAACTGCCAGTTGTCCACAGTTCGCCGTGAAGGCGGTCATAACAATAACACACGCCCGCACCAACGACAGTAACATGATGCAATCCCCTCTCGGTTGTGGTCGTGCCGTCTTGTCGCTACTACCCAAATCCACGACGCTCGACCGATTCTACTCGAATCAAAGAGGTCGAGCTACACTAGCGCATTACGTGTTCATCATTGCCAATCATGTTGGCAATGGTGTCGCGATTTACGGGGCGGACTACGCCACGTTCGGTGATGATCGCTTCGATCAGCTCGGCAGGTGTCACATCGAATGCCGGGTTGTAAACGACAGCACCGTCGGGCGCGGTCTGGCGGCCGAAGCCGTGCGTGATCTCGCGGCTATCCCGCTGTTCGATCGGGATCGCATCGCCGCTGTCGATCGACAAGTCGAAGGTACTGATGGGCGCGGCGATATAGAACGGAATTCGATGTGCTTTCGCGAGCACGGCGACCGAGTAGGTACCAATTTTGTTGGCCGCATCGCCGTTCGCCGCGACTCGATCGGCCCCGGTGATCACGGCTTGGATCTTTCCTTCTCGCATCACCTGTGCTGCCATGTTGTCGCAAATTAACGTCGCTTCGATTCCGCGCTGCATCAACTCCCAAGCCGTCAAGCGGGCACCCTGCAAGAGCGGGCGAGTTTCATCGACCCACACGTGAAGTGGCTTGCCTTGATCTTGAGCGGTAAAAAACACAGAAAGCGCCGTACCGTATTCCGACGTTGCCAGGCCACCGGCGTTGCAGTGGGTGAGTACCCCCGTGCCAGGTTGTAGCAGCTGCGCGCCATGGTGGCCGATGGCATGGCATACGTGCCGATCTTCGGCGTGGATCTGTTCGGCTTCGGCCAGTAATGCATCGCGAAATTGTTGGACGGACGATGCCGCCGGTAGCGTTCCCGCTCGCCGCTTCATCCGATCGAGTGCCCAGAACAGGTTGACCGCCGTGGGACGGCTTGTGGCCAGGTAATCGGTCACATCACTCAGTTGCTGACGCAGGGCAGCAACGGAATCGACCGGCTTTTGCAGGCCAATACAGACGCCGTACGCTGCTGCAATCCCGATCGCAGGCGCCCCTCGAACTCGCAGCATTTTGATCGCTTCCCATATCGTTTCGACGTCCCGGCAGTCGATCGTTACCAGGTTTACAGGAAGCTTCGTCTGATCGATCAGACGTAGATGGCCGTCCGATCCGCCATGCCACGAAAGTGTCTCACTCCGGTTTGGACTCACCGTCGTCCTCCTCAAAATAGCTCTTCAACGAGTTGGCCAACGATCAACGAATTCGAGCGAGAACGTGTTGGCCACCGCCTGATTGGTGACTTCGCCGCGATAGATATTGACCGCGGTGGCAATCGGTGCCACGTCCGCCGCCGCTCGATCGATGCCTCTGTTGGCAATCTCCTTGACCCAAGGGAGCGTGACATTACAAAGTGCAAACGTGCTGGTGCGGCCGACGGCCCCGGGCATATTCGTAACACAGTAGTGCACAACATCTTCGACCGTGTAGGTGGGATCACTATGCGTGGTTGGGAGCGATGTTTCCACACACCCACCTTGATCGATCGCGACATCAATGATCACGCTACCCGCTTTCATGACTTTCAAATCATCGCGCGTGATCAGGCTGGGTGCCTTCGCGCCGGGTATCAATACGGCACCAATCACGAGATCTGCCAGCCGCAGCTCTTCGCGTATCGTATGTCGATCGCTAAATAATACATTGACGTTGGCTGGCATGATATCGTCAAGATATCGCAGTCGGTTCATATCGACATCCAGGATGGCGACGTCCGCTTGAAAGCCGGCGGCGATTTTGGCGGCGTTGGCGCCAACCACACCACCACCGAGAATGGTAATATGAGCTGGCGCGACGCCAGGCACGCCTCCCAACAAGATGCCGGGTCCCATTTGCGGACGCTCCAGGTATTTCGCCCCCTCTTGAATGCTCATCCTGCCAGCGACTTCGCTCATCGGCGTCAACAGCGGGAGCCGCTGCCCGGGAACTTCCAGCGTTTCGTACGCCACGCAGATCGCATCGGACTTGATCATCGCCTCGGTCAACGTGCGATCCGCCGCAAAATGGAAGTACGTGAAAATTGTCTGTCCCGATCGCAGCAAAGACCACTCAGACTCCTGTGGTTCCTTGACTTTGACAATCAGGTCGGCTTGAGCGAAAACGTCCGTCGCGCGGTCGACGAGCTCGGCGCCAGCATCGAGATAGTCCTGATCTGGAAGCCCGGAACCGAGACCGGCCCCCTTCTGCAATAGGACTCGATGGCCACTGCGCACGAGTTCTTCCACGCCAACTGGCAGCATGGCAACACGGTATTCGTCACGTTTTATTTCTTGGGGAACGCCGACAATCATTGTTTTGCTCGCTGAGGATCCCGCCGGAGATGCGAGTCGTGCCACGGGCACCAAACGCGGAGATGATGCTCTACGGCATTTCACCAGCGCCAACACATTCCTGCAAGAGGCTTCGCGTGCCCTGGCTGGCAGTTGGCCCGTTTTCTATACTAAAGGTGGCGGTGGACAACATTCGTATACGAAACATCGCCTCATCTATCGCTAATTTGTTCGTCGTCGCCTATTGCATTGGTAAACGGTTTCATGACACGTCGCCGCTGGCGCCAAATGCGTCCACGATCTTCCGATGGGAAGGGATTACCGCTTCCGGGACATCTTGAGCAATTATGGCGGGAGGCGGATACCATATGGAGCGAGAACCAGAATCGCAAGTCCTACGGTTTGTACGTTGCCGCTGACTACGGGACTGTCTACCAGATGCTCCGGCAGCTTCGTCGTCGAGCGGTAACGTTTTTGGAATGGGGCTCGGGGTTAGGCGTCGTTACCATCATGGCAGCTTCATTGGGTTACGACGCGTACGGTATCGAACTTGAACCAGAATTGATCACTCGCTCGCGAGAGCTTGCCGAACGCTACTGCCCGCGGGCAAAATTCGTACAAGGCAATTTTATTCCCAGCGATTATGATTGGGATTCCCGTTGTTGCGACAATGACTTCCGGACTTCACTGGAAGGTCCTGACGCCTACCGTGCCATGGACATGGAATTGCGGGATTTCGACTTGATCTATGCCTTTCCGTGGCCCGACGAAAGCGAGATGTTTCACGACATTGTGGCGCAGTGCAGCCGCAATTCGATGATGCTCACCTACCAACATCGAGAGGGTTTGCGGCTTTGCCGGCTTGTCGCATCAGGTAAATAAGTCAATGTTTCACCAACGAAAGCAGCTCGGACATGGCCTGGGAAGGTATTGAAGGACACGACGACGTTGTGGCGTCGTTCCGCGACTGCCTCCAACGCGGTCGGCTTGGCAGCACATTTCTATTTGTCGGTCCCGAAGGAATCGGCAAACGGATGCTGGCGATCAAACTGGCCGAGGCGTTATTGTGCGAGCGTCACGAGGAAGATCAGCTGACACCATGCGGCCAGTGCCCGGCATGTCAACAAGTTCACGCGCGCACGCATCCTGATCTCTTGGTCATTGGCAAATTGCCGGATCGTAACTTCTTGTTGATCGAACAGTTCATTGGCAATGACAATCAGCGGATGCGGGAAGGCTTGTGTCCGTGGATTGCGATGAAGCCGGCCCGTGGTCGACGAAAGATCGCCATCGTCGATGATGCCGATTATTTCAACGCGGATAGTGCGAACTGCTTGCTCAAGACACTGGAAGAGCCGCCGCCAGGCTCGGTCCTGATCTTGATTGGCACGTCAGTTCAGCGTCAGTTGCCGACGATTCGTTCGCGCAGCCAAATCGTTCGTTTTCGTCCCCTGTCGCAGGATGTGGTCGGCAAGATCATAACCGCACAGGGATGGATCGAAAACCAGAAGCAACTTCCACGCGTGGTAAGTCTGTCGGGAGGGTCGGTCAGTGCAGCGTTGGAATGGTGCGACGAGGAGCTAGGGGAATTTCGGCGAAAACTAGGTGCGGCGTTGGCGAAGCCCGCATGGAATAGTGTGTTGCTGGCTCGTTTCGTTACCGAATTCGTCGAATCGGCGGGCTCCGATACGCCAGCACGACGAAAACGTTTACGACTGGTCATGCGGATGGTCGTCGACTTTTATCGCAGCCTCCTCAGGGGACTCAGTGGTGCGCCGTCTTTGGCGTATCATGACGATGAGGATTTGGTCGATGTCCTGTGTCAGGCGTGGACCGGCGACGAAGAACACGCGGCCCGCTGCATCGAATCCACTCTCGAAGGACTCCGCTTTGTCGATGCCAACGCCAACGTCGCAACGATTATCGATGGCTGGATCGATCAACTCGCCAATTGCCAACCGGCTTGACAATTCCGAACATGTTTCTTATCGCATTCGATCATCAATTTCGTCGGCAGACAACTGACCGGAGAACAGGAACTATTGTGACACGAATCATCCACTTGCTGACAGCCGCAATGCTAGCGTCCGCCTGCCTGGCACAAACACCGGCGGGAGTCACGTCCGAAGAGGAAACCAATGACGGAGCAACGAACCGCGAATCGCAGTTGATAGTCAATATCCGGCAGCTTACGTTTGATGGCCTTCGGTCGGGCGAAGGCTATTTCGACAAAACCGGCCAACGCATGGTGTTCCAAAGTGAACGCGAATCAGGAAACCCGTTTTACCAAATCTACCTGGTCGATCTGACGACCGGCGATACTGTTCGCGTGTCACCAGGTACCGGGAAAACGACGTGCGCCTGGCTCCACCCGACCAGTCAACAGGTGTTGTTCGCCTCGACGCACGAGGATCCTCGAGCTCGGGACAAACAGCGGGAAAAACTGGAGTTTCGTGCCTCGGGCAAGGAACGCCGATATGCCTGGGACTACGATCCCGGTTTTGAATTGTTCGTCAAGGATCTGGGACGCGACACGTTCACGCGATTGACGGACGCCGAGGGATATGATGCGGAAGGGTCCTTCAGCCCCGATGGAACGTTGATCGCCTGGTCGTCGAACCGGCATGCCTACAGCGAAAAGTTGCCCCCCAACGAGCAGCAACTTTTTGAACAGGATCCGGCATCTGCCAATGAAATCTATATCATGCAGGCCGATGGCACGAATGTCCGTCGATTGACCAACACGGTGGGATACGATGGCGGCCCGTTCTTTTCGCCCGATGGGACGCGAATCTGTTGGCGCCGGTTCTCGCAAGACGGAGCGACGGCCGAAATCATGACGATGAATATCGACGGATCGGACGTAAGTCAGCTGACTCGATTAGGCGCCATGTCATGGGCGCCATTCTATCATCCGTCCGGCGACTACCTGGTTTTCACGACCAATTTGCACGGCTTTGGCAACTTCGAACTATATCTCGTCGATTCACAGGGGAAAGGCGAACCGGTGCGCGTAACTCACACCGACGGTTTCGATGGCCTACCTGCGTTTACGCCCGATGGCAATCGCATCGCATGGACGTCAACCCGCGGACCACAAAAGCGATCGCAGATTTTCTGGGGGGATTGGAATCATCATGCGGCGCGACAGATGCTGGGACTGGATCGCCAGCAAGACGTTGTCAATCAAACCGATGAGATCGTAAGAGTTGTTACGACGGACAATGGCAACGAACCGGAGATGATTGCCCGACAAGCGGCTCGATCCGCCGAGCAGAGCATTGTGCCGCAAGACATCTTGCGACACGTGGACTATCTTTGTCGCGACCAGTTAGAAGGACGCCGGACGGGCACTGACGGCGAACGCTTGGCGACCAGCTACGTCGCCGCGTACATGGATAACTTGGGGTTGCTGCCGGCGGGGGACGATGGTGGTTGGTACCAGCCATTTGAGTTCACGGCTGGGATGGCGTTAGGTGACGACAACAAACTGGCGTGGATTGACCGCGTTTATGAGTTGAATAAAGAATGGCGCCCGGTCGCGTTTTCAGAAACGGGCGAAGTAACGGACAACGAAATCGTCTTCGCCGGATACGGCATCGTAGCGCCCGCCGGTGAAGACCAGGCCGAATACGACTCGTACGTCCACTTGGACGTGGAAGATAAATGGGTGGTCATGTTGCGATTCATGCCCGAAGGCATTTCGCCGGAGCGAAGA
The DNA here is from genome assembly GCA_020426865.1 of Planctomycetales bacterium. Classification (GTDB taxonomy): domain Bacteria; phylum Planctomycetota; class Planctomycetia; order Pirellulales; family Pirellulaceae; genus JAGQPD01. Next base: position 4,059 of record JAGQPD010000406.1, on the reverse strand, counting down.
CAGTATTTGGCGAAGTATTCAAGTCTACGGCACAAGACGATGCAAGCTCGCGATCGTGGCGCTAAGGGAGTCGTCTTCGTAAGTGGCCCGACATCGCAGGTTAAGGAGCCATTGATTCGCCTTCAGTTTGATGGCACGCTTTCTGGCTCGAGTATTCCCGTGCTCAGTGTTTCCGATGCCGTGGCGACGGAATGGTTGTCCGCAGCCGATGCCGATTTGGCTCAAATACAGGCCCAACTCGACCGTGGCGAATTGGTAATGGGGACGCCGATTCCCGCGGTAAGACTTCGAGCCAACGTGGCGATCGAGCGAGTTCGCCAAACAGGACGCAACGTGTTGGGGCGACTGCAAATGGGTGAGACACCAAGCGAACAATTCGTGCTAGTAGGTGCCCACGTGGATCACCTGGGCAAAGGATCGAGTGCCAGTTCATTGGCGCGCGATGATGAGCAAAACGGCATTCACTATGGCGCGGACGACAACGCATCGGGGGTCGCGGGGATGTTGGAAATCGCTGAGTATCTCGTGGCGCGCAAGCGAGCTGGGAAATTGGCGGGAAAACGTGATGTGCTTTTTGTTGCCTGGTCAGGCGAAGAACTGGGACTGTTGGGTGCCAGCCACTATGCCGAGCAATTGGGGCAGAACGCACGTTCGCTCGCCAGCCATCCACACCAGGAACCGCCACATCACGGGCTGGCAGATCACATTGTGGCCTGTCTGAATCTCGACATGATCGGACGCCTGGAGAAGAATCTGATTCTGCAAGGGATCGGTTCCTCGTCGATTTGGCGAGGGGAAATCGAACGCCGGAATGTGCCCGTCGGTTTGCCGATCACGTTGCAGGACGATTGCTATCTCCCAACAGACGCTAGCGTGTTCTACATGCGTGGTGTACCGATCCTGTCGGCGTTTACCGGTTCGCACAGCGAATACCACACGCCACGCGATACGCCCGATAAACTGAACTATCGCGGGGCCGCGGAGATCGCGCGACTGATGGCTTTGATTACCGAGCAACTTGTCAAACGTGACGACGCGCCCGATTACGTCGAACAGACGCGTCCCGCCGAAGGATCACGTCGAGCGAACCTGCGGGCCTATCTGGGGACAATTCCCGACTACGCTTCGACCGATGAAAAAGGTGTCAAACTCTCGGGTGTCGCGAAAGATGGTCCAGCGGCCAAAGCGGGAGTTCAAGCCGGCGACTTGATCGTCGAACTGGCGGGAAAGAGGATCGATAATATCTACGACTACACGTACGCCATTGAGGCCTTGAAAATCGGCGAGCAAGTGACGATCGTCGTCCAGCGAGGGAGCGAGAATGTCGCTTTGCAGGTGACACCGGGATCACGAGACTAGACGTCCGGGATGAAATGGCCTGGACGGAATGGTCGGAAATAAATCATCCAGACGCGACCCTCATCACCATGACGGATCACTCTTCGACCAGTTCGCGCCCCTGCCGCGTCGCCATCGCTTGCCACACTTCGACCGAGATACTTGCTGCGACGGAGCGCGTCGACATATCCATCATCGTGACCGTTACGAGATCAGCATGGTGACTTCTTGATGTCACTGCTGCATAGGTACGGACAGTTACGGACTTGCCCTCTTGCTGATTGGTCCAGTCGATATCCCGACCATCGGCATGCGATGGGCTGACGGTCGCCATGGGTGGGAAGGTCGCCGTAAAACCGGTTTGGTGAACACGGCCATCGACCCACTCGGTGTGCCCCGTTGGCGGATCGTATTTTTGCTGCCCCCCAGATAACAACATATCGGCAGTCAACGGGAGTGGCAGTTCCCCTGCACGAGCAGCATTGCGGTCGTAAGGAGTATATGCCCGCACCTCGGACATGCAAATGGTTTTACTCAAGCCGTCGCGGAAATCTCGGGACGCCAGACGACTTTCGGGATGGAACGCGCCATTACCGCCAGCGCGAGTCGCCGGGTCCCAGACCAGCCACGTCCCAACGTTGACTCCATAGTTCAATGGATAGTGCTCCGGTTGGCCATCTCCATCCAGTCGCACAGTGTCCTGGCTCTCGGAAGGACATAGCAGGGTAGGAATTCGCAACGCACTCAGCCGCTGCCCGCCGATGGCTGGAGCCTGCGAATAGCTGACGCTGAAATCGACGGCGTCGAAGATGGCTTGTTCCTCAAGGTAGGGTAAGACCTGCGCCTGGGCGGACCAACCGGCTCCCGCCGTCCAACTTGGCGGAAATCGACCCATCGCCGACTCCCAATTGATCGTGGCCAGCGCCAGTTGGCGAGCATTATTGGAACACGAGGTCCGACGCGCGGCCTCGCGGGCGGCATTCACAGCGGGAAGGAGTAAGGCCACCAACAGGCCGATAATGGCGATGACCACCAACAATTCGATGAGCGTAAAGCCCTTCGTATGAATCTTCCTATTCATATGTTTATTCCTCAGTGTTTAGATTGCAGGGGTACAAATGAAATTACGGGTAAACTCTCGCTGCTGCACCTCCTTCCACCCAAATACCCCGGTCACGCGGGTATCCGTAAATTCACTGCGATACGACCGCTCCAGGACCTTTCCCGAGTGTCCTGATTCGCCATGCCACGGGTGTTGCTACGATTATAGAGTACAACACCAAGTCCATGACCAAGGGGTATATGCTAAGGTTTAGTTATACGACAGAACCCGCTCAGTGTCAAGGGCTTTCTAGAGTGTAAGGGTATTTACATAAATAACAGTATTATGGTTTGGGCGCGCGATTGATCTTTCTCGGCGCCAGTCGCGTCGCGAGTGGAGTCTCGAAGGTCACCTCCGTTCCGGGGGAGGGCATCGTCTTACGGTTGGTTCCGAAGGCCCCCGAATCCTATACTGAGCGGAAGGAAGGAAGTACTGCCGTGGAGCCACCCCAGAATGCCGCGAAGCCCGAAACAGGCGGATTCTCGTGGCTCACGTTGCTATCCGGTGCGATGTTCGTCATCGTAGCCGTCGCCTTGCGCGGTGTTCGGTGGGACGAGACCTACGAACATGCCCAGATTATCACCGGGCAGGTCGTCTATCCGCGGGGACATCCGCTGGCGTTGTATGTCCACAATGCCTTCAGCTTCCAAACCCTCTTTTCGGCGTTCTTGCTCCAGGGTGGATTGGGTTCGACCTATCTCTGCGGCCTGCGCAACGTCCTTTTCCTTGGTTTGAGCATTATGCCTGTCTCTATACTGGCCGCGGGGATTACACGCTCGACGCTGGCGGGTTTCGTGGCGTCCGCCCTGCTCCTGCAAGGGATCATGCTCGAGTTCGATGGCAGCTATCCGGCCATGATTTGGCCGGAGATTTATTCCAACGGCCCGATTGGCGGGGGCGTGGTGCTCATCGCCGTGGCCGCGCTGGCCCTGGGTTGGTGGCGCGTGGCCTTTTTCCTCGCCGGGGTTGTGCCGGCTATCCATGTGGGCCAGTGGCCGCCACTCGCGGGGACCGTCTTTTTCATGGCCGCGCTGGCTCTTTTCCGAGGGCGGCCGGACCAGTCCGGCCGAGGCCGGGAGGCCACCGTTGGCGCGAGCTTCGGCTATGCCGCCGCCGGAATGGCGTGCACAATCCTCTTCTGGTTCGTGCACCGGCACTTCATCCTGCCCCTCGCCGAAACCGGCCCTTTTGCCGCGCGAGCGGGAGCCGGGGCGGTGTGGCAGGGATATACCTATCTGCACGATCCGCACCGGGCCTTTCCCCCGGGCAATGGCCACGTCATACTCATTGGCGCCATCGTACTGTGCGCCCTCGGCGCCGTCTATGGGGTCTCCGGGCGCTTTCGCGTCGCGTGCGCCTGCTTGACCATCTTCTGCGGGTTGGCCGGCGCCGCGGTGTGGGGCATCATGGCCATCCACGGGTGGCTCGGCCCCCACATGCCCTTCCTGCTCATCGCCTGGATGCCCTACCGGCTCATCAACCTGGTCCCGCCAGTCGCACTGGCTGTCATGGTTGGCGCGATAGTGGCCCGCTGGCCGGCGCGCGGCTGGTGGTTCCTCATGGCGGCGTTATTAGTGGGGGCGCTGCAACCCCTGTGGCCATATGTTTTGGGCGCGGCC
>JAGQPD010000405.1 GCA_020426865.1 Planctomycetales bacterium | reverse complement strand
ATACGATCTGGAAAGACAACTTCGGTGCCACCCGGTTCTCAGCCGATCACATGGTCGTTCCCGAACCGGGTATCAGCGGGTTCGCGCTGCTGCTAAGCGGAATCGCATGGCCCCTTCGCCGTCGCACCACGCGACAGGGAAATCGCAATTCGAATCGGGATGTCAAGCGATTCGGATGACGTCGACCGTCACCCAGATGGCGAGTGACCATCCCGCGTGACAGCGGCCCACAGTTGCATGACTCTGTGTCTATGTGCGCGGATCACTCACGTGGCCTACGAACAGAATTGCCCCGGTTTCTTGATGGCGGATGAAGAAGAGGAATGGATGATCGGCCTGGAAGACGATTCGTTTGGTAATAATTGCGGCCCTTGTCGCCACAATGACTCCCGTCGCCGCGGCAGCCTCGGTTCCCTTTTCATCGACTTCCACAAACGCTTTATGGATCACGTCCGAAATCTGTAGCGGTTCGGCCTTCGAGATTCGAGTGAACTCGGCGTCATCGCTGAAGGCACGCGCCATTCCCAATTCGCTGAGCGTCGTCTTGAGGCTGAATTGCGTTTGTAGCTTGAACTTCGGAAGGGTCAGTTCGACTTCATTGGTACGCAGCACCGACACCCATCGCTCAAGTTGTTCGCCCGTGATTGATGTCGCCAACTTTGGCAATCCGTCATTCTGTTTTGGTAGCACAACAACCATCGACAAACTGCCGGACTTGTAAGGCATCTCTAGCACTTGGACCGCTTCGTCCTCACCATAAGGGAAATGGTTCTTTTGAAACATCATCGGGGCATCCACCCGACTTCCGTCAGTCCGCACGAACGGCAGATCCCGCGTCCGCTTCCCGTCGAACTCGTCGGCCCAATCAGCTTTGAAGTAGATCGCGTTGGTGAGTACCATCCGCGTGAGCGTGGTGATGCTTCCCTCCGGCAGCAAGTCTTGGATGCGGTCATGAGTTCGGCTACTGACCCAACGATTGATTTCACCGCGACTGGCTTCTGGATTGCTGGTAAACGGCAACTCTCCCAGCGGCGCGTCAAACGACTGACCAATGCGCTGGACATAGTCCGCTTCAAAATGGAAACCTGCCTGGCCCCAAAGTCGGTTCGCCAACTCCAACGTGTAACCGTCCCCCGATTGATTCAGCAGCTTCGCCAACTCGCCCATGGACTTTAGCCAAGCGTCCGCTTGTTCATCGCCATGGAGTACCTGGAACATTTCTTGGCGGGTTTGTCCTGCTGCACCGTCGGCAGTCATCGCCAGCGCGACAGCGATACTGGCGGGCGAGAAGAACAAGTTGCCAGGGGTTTTACCCAAGGCTTGGTAAAGGTCGGCGGACAGCTGGTTGTTCGAGCCAGCCGCATTTCGGATTTGTTGCGGGTCTACTTTGCTGTTCACGGGCGGGGCGGCTCCGTAGACCGGCAGGGAGCGAACGCCCCAGGCGAGCAAGGCTAACTTCAACAAGCTCCGGCGATCGGTAGCGATATCACTTAGCGTCATGACGGACTCCTTGGACGGTTGCGGGATACCAATCAGACGCCTACGACCCTCCGTCAGTTCCCCGTTTTGTCCCGCCGTCGTCCCGACTGCTAAATTTTGTAGCGCCGTCGTCTCGACTGCCGTCCTTTTCAAAATCGCTATCCCAGTCTCAGGCAGCTGAGACAGCGGCGCTACACTCCGTAGCGCCGTCGTGCCAACGGCATCCGAGTATTCCGGAAACACTTGCAAAATTCGCCCAATTGTCGCCAACCGTAGCCCGCTTGCCGACCGCTCATTGCTGCGATATTCTTCTGTATTCCACGACGTCCCTGGGCCGATAAACGAGAAGTCCGTCGGAGGGGTCGGCGAGATCGCGAGGGTAGCGACTGCCATTGAAAGCGGCATCTCTCCCGATGGGTCAATCCCTAAGTCGTTGCCAAGTAACAACTTGGCGGAGTAGCTCAGTTGGTTAGAGCAGCGGAA
>JAGQPD010000404.1 GCA_020426865.1 Planctomycetales bacterium | reverse complement strand
TACCAAATTGAACTCGCACGAACTTCGCCCAGTCGTCAACCGTCATACTGTAGATTCCGGCCGGTTCGATCGCCGGCGGTGAATCCTGCTCATCGGGCAATTGCGGCCGGCCGTTTTCGTCGTGTCCAAGCGGTTGAGTAATCTGCATCAGGTCGTTGGTGCCAGGTGCCCCGAACTGGATCGAGGTCATCCCCAGCGGCATCGCCAATTCACGACGCATTACCGCCTCGAAAGTCTCCCCAGTCCTCCGCTCGATAACCGCCCCTACCAGCGCATACCCGAGATTCGAATACTGGAACTGGCCCGCTACCCCCGCCGGATGAGTGGCGAATGCCAGCGGCATGAACTGCGATCGCTGCTGGGGACCAGTGCCATCAATCAATTCAATCGCCGGTCCATAAATGTCCAAATCGTCGGTGATTCCACTGCGATGGCTCAGCAATTGAGGGATCGTGATCGCCTGATACTCCGGCCGCATTGAAGCCGCGTATTCGGGAAAATAGTCCGCAAATGTTGACTCCCACGACAACGTTCCCGCTTCCACCAGCCGCGCCGCAATCGTGGCGGTCATCGATTTAAAACAAGAGCCAAGATTCAATCGGTCGCTCGACTCAATCGGTACCGCGGGCGCCGGCGTAGCAGCACGCAAACCAGCTGCCACTGCCACCGTTTCGTCGGCGTCCACCAATGCCGCAACCAACCCCGGAACGCGGCTTTCCGCTTGAGCTTCCTCGACCAGCTCCTGTAGATACCCCCGCCAGCGCTCCGCACTTGCGCCTCCTCCCGGCCCCCCCTGCCCCGCGGCTCGACTACCCGATAACAGCAACAACAACACGGCCAACACCCCGTACCACCTACCATTCTTCCCATCGGTCCCTTCGACACGCGATCCGCAGCCCACCATCGCTTAGCTCCTTAATTGATCGTTTTCCTGCGACTGGCCATCCCACCTATGGCACACAATATCGTTTAACAATAATATATTATCGTATTACGATATCTACGCAAGCCCATCCTGGTTCGTTAGACAGGACTCGGCGATGGGCCGTCCGATCGGGCCTAGCTGTGCGAGCCCGGAGACCTCCGCTGGACCGAAGCGATGCTGGGCCGTAGTCTAACGTGGCGCGACGGGTGAATGTGGGGAATTGGCGAATATCACGAGACGTGGCGGTTGTTCCGCATACGGAAGGAGGCAGACGATGGAGGCGAATTCGGTCACGCGGACAGAAAAAATGTTGAGTCGCTGGAGCATGGCAATGCAGACCTTTGCCGTGCTGGGAATTCTCTGGAATGTTGCGACAATTGCCATTCCGGCGGCGGGGTACTTCTTTACGTTGACGTTGCCATCGAACGGTGGCGTGAAGGTGCTGACGGCGGCGGATTTCTCGCTGGTTGAGCGATGGGGTGTGATGGCGATCTTGTCGATGACGGCATGGTGTTGGATTTGGATCATGGTACAAGTGGTGCGGATGTCGCGGTGTTTTTCTCGGGGCGAACTGTTGACGACCTCGATCGTGAGGCTGTTGCGTGCGTTTGCTTGGGGATTGTTCGCGATGGGATTGGCGGAGATCGCGACGGTTCCGCTGATCGACGCTTATCTGCGGTTTCTTCGGAAGGGAGCGCCGATCGACGATCTGTGGGCGGCGTGTATTGGCGGCGGTATGTTGGAGTCCTTTATGGCGGGCATCCTGTTTGTGATCCTGGCCAAGATCTGGGACATTAGCATCGCCATGCGTGAGGAATTGGAATTGACGGTCTGACGTGATAGGGGTCTGCGACCATTGCCATCATTGTGAATCTGGATGTCATGCTTGCCAAACGCAAAATGCGGCTGAACGATCTATCGGCGGCGGTTGGTGTGAGCGTACCGAATCTTTCGATCCTTAAGACGGGCAAAGCGAAGGCGATTCGTTTCAGCACGTTGGAAGCGATCTGCCAGGTGCTTCAATGCCAACCGGGTGACTTGTTGGAATACCGCGATAGCGTTTCATCCGAATGCGAACCATCGTGATACCTCGAACCACAAGGTATTGCGCACAAACTTAAGCATGATGCTGCTTCCATGTGTTTTTTTTCAACGCAAGGGCGCAACGACCACAGAGTTACGTCACGGGCGCATGCGTGCGAAGACTCTGCGTCAAGGCGATGATGAATGATCGAACTGAATGCCAGGTCGTCTTGACGTGCACGATACCGCGCGCAATTTGGAAGCTATGTTCCCACCCAAAGTTCGTAGCCATCGGGCCCGCCACTGGCCGCTATGTAAACGACCCCGTTGATATCGGCAATTTCTAGCACGGACAAACTGTCAACAAACGGCTGAAGGTTTCGGATGCGATAGGTTCCGCCCTGCGACCCATCGCTGGCAAATAGTGTCTGCGAAGTCCCGTCGTTCGCGATGAAGTACAACACGCCACCGACGTTCGTTAACATCTGCGGCGACGAGCTCTCCGTACCCGGATTGATGTCTTGAACCAGTCGCGCACCACCAATCGCATCCAAGGTTCGATACAGCTCAAGAGCAGTCGGGCCGCTGTCAGAAGTGAAATAGAGCGAGCCACTGACATTGGCAAGCTGCGAGGAAATCAGGAAGTCATTGTTGTCTCGAACAATTGGCACAGTTCCTGCGGGTGTGCCATCGCTTTTCAGGACGTGCTGCGCTATGAAGCTCGTGTCGTTGCTCGTGAAGTAAGCAATGCCGTTGACGTTGGTTATCCAACCCGGATTCGTTTTTCCTCCGGCAAAGTGATTCGTCAACGCGATGGTGCCCGACGACGTGCCATCGCTGCGCCATAACTCAAAGTCAGCAAACCCCGTCGCGTCTGCGGAAAAGAAAAGCGTGCCGTTGACGTTCGTGAGACCGGTCGGTCTCGATCCGCCAGTGCCCGTGCGGATATCCGTTAGCAGCACTGTTCCGGCGGATGTGCCGTTACTCTTCCACAATTCCCGCCCCAAAACTCCATCGCTGGCGTCAAAGAAAAGAGTGCCGTTGACGTTTGCCAAATAATTCGGCTCGCTGGCAGCAATTCCCGCCGCAATGTCTCTCACGAGCGCCGTTCCGGCGGCCGTTCCATTGCTCTTCCAAAGCTCAATTCCATGCACTCCATCATCCGCGGCGAAATAGAGCGTGCCATTGACGTTCGTAAGCCAGTGGGGACCGGACCCAACAATGCCGGGCTGAATATTCTTGATACGGACCGTCCCTGCGGCCGTTCCATCACTCTTCCACAGTTCGAACCCAGCATTGCCGTCATTGGCCGAGAAAAACAGAACACCGTTCACATTCGTCAGAAACTCAGGGTTGGAACTGCTCGTTCCGACGCGAATATCCTTGACCATCTTGGTTCCATTGACGGTCCCGTCGGACCGCCAAAGTTCGCGCCCATATCCGCTCATCGCCGTGAAGTACGCAATACCGTTGACGTTCGTCAATTCGTTGACGAGCGACGGTCGACTACCCGGAACAAGATCGAGTTGCTTCAATGCCGGCCGCTGCCGATTTACGAGCAGTCCTGGCGTCAACACTCCTGGTCCAGGCACGAACGGTCCTTTCACGGACGCACCGCCCACGCCTACGCTACTCACACCAATCCCGGCAACACCGGGCGCAGCAACGAGACGATCACCTAGGCCATCCAGTTTCCAAGGCTCCGCACCGGTTACTCCATCGTTCGCCCGAAACAGCAGCGCGCCATTGACGTTGGTCAACTCAGCGATTGCCGCGTCCGCCGTGCCGGGACGTAACTCCCGCACGAGCGATGTCCCGGCGGCGGTACCGTTACTCTCCCAAATCTCCACGCCATTTCCACCGTTGTTCGCGACAAAATAGAGGGCACCGCTAACATTGGTCAGGTACTTGGGAAACGAACTGGCCGCGCCGACGCGAATATCACGTACCAGTTTGGTCGACGCGGCGGTGCCCAAGCTTTTCCAAAGCTCCACGCCAGTGACGCCGTTGGTGGCGTTAAACATCAATGTCCCACCAACGTTCACCAACTGATTGGGCGAAGAGCTGGCCGAACCGGCAATGATGTCTGCCACCAATACGGTACCACTGGCGACACCAGTACTTTTCCACAATTCGATCCCATGCGTTCCATCGTTGGCTCGAAAGAACAGCGTTCCATTGACATTCACCAGGCGACTGGGCGCCGATCCGGCGACGCCGGACCGAATATCCTTAACGAGGACGGTACCTCCGCTGGCGCCGTTACTCTTCCACAACTCGCGCCCCGCCACACCATTTTCGGCGGTAAAAAATAACGTGCCATTAACATTGGTCAACTGATCGGGAATCGACCCCGCCGCTCCAGGTACAATATCTTTCACCAACACGGTACCACCAGGCAATCCATTGCTTCGCCACAATTCAGTCCCACGAGTTCCGTCATTGGCGCGGAATAACAAGACACCATTGACATTGGTGAGGCGCGACGGAGACGATGATGCACTGCCCGTTGCAATGTTCTTTACCCGAATCGTCCCTCCCAATGTTCCGTCGCTCTTCCATAGCTCACGGCCACCGGCGTCGTCGGCAGCGCTAAAGAAGAGCACCCCGTTAACGTTGGTGAGTTCGGCCGGCGCGGATGATTGACTGCCGGCACGAATGTCCTTTACCAACATCGTGCCGGTAGGAGTGCCGTCCGATTTCCACAGTTCGTCACCGGTCGTCCCATCGTTGGCTGTAAAGAACAATGTGCCGTTGACATTGGTAAGGTTCTTAGGACTCGAGCCGGCCGGACCAGGATTGATATCGACGAACAATTCTCCAGCTGTGGCCGCGCCGATAAAATCGGATGTGCGCCCTAACTCCCGGCCGTACCCCAAACGGGTCGTGGAAAAGAAGAGCGTACCATTGACGTTCGCGAAATTGATGGGATTTGAGCTCGCCGCACCGGTGGCCACATCAATCAGCTGTGGAAAACCGGCCAACATCGCACGTGATTCAAGAATCTCTAGCCCATCAAATCGTTTAGGCGATAGCTGCCACGAGCCGATCGACCGGGTCTTGCATCGCCTTTTTGTACGACTGGAACGCATTCCACAATACCTCCATAAACGCCTTCGACACCGAATCAGAGACTGACAACCACAATTCGACGGCGCGAAAACCGAGTTGGGAGCCAATCGAAGTCCATGAACAACGAAAGAAAAACCGCTCGCCGACACAGACCATAGGGATGATCGCCGTCGCTGATGAGAACGAACAGAAATTGGAAGAAACAAAAGGATTGGGACCAGATCTCCGTCTGGCTTTACGCTCCGCACGAAGGTGCGTTCCGCAAACGGTCGCTTGCCGGCAGTAATCGACTGGTGCGAAATCGCGGTGCACACGACTCTACGGCTCGAAGAGCCGCGCGCGGAGGTGGCTGATGATTTCTTGCTCCAAGGCAAAATCATGCCCGAGCGGGATCCAGCCGATGGTTTGCGGCGGGAGCTCGACCAGCTGCTTGGCCGTGCGATTAAGCGAACTGTCGTGTCGCGGAAAACTCGAACCGGGCGTCGCAAAATCGGGATGATCCACGTCCTCCAGTTCCTTTTCGACCGACACGTGGATCTGACTGCCTCCCGTAACCGGGATGACTCTAACGACACATTGCCGTCGTATCGACTGGAGAGTCGCATGCCACGTTTCAAAGCCGCGCGTCGAATCGCGACGCCAAGGCTCCCAGGTCGTCGCACCAATCTGCGGATAGGTATCGAGTCGTCCTTCGGTCGGCACGCCTCCTACGATCTGCACCGGTTTCTCGCGTTCGATCTCAAAGTAGTCGTCCACCGTATCGACGACCTGGTGCCAAACGAGATCCCAATCGGCGTTAGGAACAAACAATGGGTTCTGGATCGCCGTCGCGTCTGCTCCCGGTGCCAAGGGCTCGATGCCGTAGGGTCCACCCATCAACTGCTGGTCCCCTTCGTACTCCATGTAGCCCGGCTGCTCGACCCAAACATGTCCCGTCGCGCCCTCTTCCGGAACGGCTACTACGGGAATGTTGGCCCCTGGGAATAACTCCGAAAGTCCGTGCCATAACGACATCGGGTGAGACGCCATCGAACCCGGAGCGTGCTGCCCAAATCGACCATGACAACCGAGTACGAGGATGCTGCATGCCGCGATCGCGATCACCAGGGCGGGCGATCGGGAGAAACGTTCGCATTCCTTTCCCACAGCTAACACCACTTGCATCCTGTCGTCGAGGCTCTTATCACTCTTATCCGCTGGCGCAAACATGCGCGGCGGAAGTGTCCTCGAAAACGAGCGTCAGACGCAAGAGCAAATCACGACAGCTGCTAGCGGCAACTGTCAATGCTCAAGCCGCGACGGCAATGCCAGCGTTGGCGGCAAGGTGGCTATTTGGCAAGGTGGCAGAAATCAGGCAAACGCGTTGTACGCGTCGATACCCAATTCACGCACCAAGTCGCCGAATTCCTTCACATAACGCTCACACGATGAATGGACGTGCTCGGCTTCGGTGATGAACTTCATCTCTTCGTCGCAGGGAATGCCGTTGTATGTGAGCGTTTCTTCGTAGGCTTCGAGCTGATTGCCGTAGACGATCAACAATTTGTGTTCGTCAAACTGCACTTCGCTGGGGACCCGCGGATTCATCACGGCGATGCCGGTGCAGCCATCGTTGGTCAGGAGATCTTCGAAATCCCAGAGGATGCTCTTGAGCACGGGGATATCGATATGCTCGCGGTAGAGGTCCTGATTCTGGAACGATTGATCGGAGTGGCTGGTTTCAAGCACGACATCGACAACGTTGCCGAGCGGATCGAGCAAATCCATGAAGGTCTCTAACACCCGTTCCTTGGTGGCCGAGGCCATCAATACGGGAACCGTCGCGTTGGATTCCTCATCGCGATAGAACTCGTGTCGAAACCCTTGGCAAGGGATGACCTTCAGGTCGTACGACGGGCGAATGGCGTCGGTTAGCGAAAAATCGCCGTACCGGGCCACGCGCAGGTGTGTTTCGAGTTCTTCGGGCGAC
>JAGQPD010000403.1 GCA_020426865.1 Planctomycetales bacterium | reverse complement strand
CGGCGGCACCGGCTGGAGCTATGTACCGAAGTACCCCCCCGATCGTTTTCCAAGATTTCCGGCAAAAAAAATTTTTGTCGCGAAAGTCGTCGTCTAGTGGTAAGATTTTGGAATCACGTCCAAGACGATACGATATTGGTGGAGACCATGTACACGGGCAATGTTCGCTCACTTCCAATGGAAGGGCTGGTAACGATGAAACTGACAGCATTTAGGCGCCAAGACCAGTTTTGTTTGCCGGACATGATTTTGATCGGCTCGATCGAAGATCCGTGGCTTGAACCATTTCTTCCTCCTACATTGCGTGACCGATTGTCGGGGCTATTGCGGCGCGTTCCCATCGGCTAAAGGCGATCGTGAGGAGGATTGTCGTGAGTCAAAAGAGAAGGGTAGGTCTGCGCCGACGACATGGTGGTCGCAATCATTTGCGAATGGCGATTGAGCCGCTGGAGGCTCGCCAGTTGCTGGCGGTGGACGTCGATTTGGTCCGTGATATCAACGCGGTTCCTGCCGGCTTGGGATCCAATCCGATCGAGATCGTCGAAGTCAATGGCGTTGCGTATTTCTTTGCTGAAACACTGACGGCTGGTGCGGAAGTTTGGCGGAGTGATGGGACGGTTGAGGGGACGGTGCTCGTCAAAGACATTCGCCCCGGCAGCGACTCATCCATGCCATTCGAACCCAATCTCGTGAACGTCGCTGGCACGCTTTATTTCGCGGCCAACGATGGGACTCACGGCCGTGAGCTATGGAAGAGTGACGGAACAGGCGAAGGAACGACGCTCGTGAAGGATATCCGCACGGATTCCGTATTCTCTATCCACTTCAATCCCCGCTTCACCGATGTTTCGGGCACCGTATTTTTTTTCGCCAACGACGGTACCCGTGGTGATGAGCTTTGGAAGAGCGATGGAACGGAAGAAGGGACGGTATTGGTCAAGAACATCCGGCCCGGAATCGAAGCATCGTACCTGCGTTATCTGACGAACGTCGACGGTACGTTGTTCTTCACTGTTAACGATGGAAGCAGCGGTTACGAGCTATGGAAGAGCGACGGAACGGACGCAGGAACAGTTCTTGTCAAGGACATCCGAAGCGGATTGGGTTCCTCGTTTCCCCGCAATCTCACGAATGTCAACGGCACGCTCTATTTTACGGCTTTCGACAGTACGGTTGGCATTGAGCTTTGGAAGAGCGACGGGACGGTCGAGGGGACGATCCCTGTCAAGGACATTGCAACCGGCATCAGCTCATCGCTGCCGCGGGAACTGACAAATGTCGATGGCACACTCTACTTCGCCGCACGCGATAACAACGGCAGTGCATCCTACGACCTCTGGAAGAGCGATGGTACGGAAAGCGGCACGATGCTCGTGAAGCGAATTGATATCGATGGCACGGGAATGTTTCCCGAGCAATTGACCAATGCTGACGGGACGCTTTTCTTCGCGAGCAATGACGGCGGTGGTAGCCGAGCGTTGTGGAAGACCGATGGGACGGAGGAAGGAACCGCAAGCGTGCTCGACCTGTTGGAAGTCGGTGGCGCCCGCGACATTCGCAGCTTAATGAGTGTCGGCGGGCGCGTCTATTTCACGGCGAACTTTAACGAGTCGGGCACTGAGTTGTGGACGAGCGACGGAACGGAATCGGGCACACAACAGGTCATCGATATCAAGCCAGGAAAGGCATCCTCCGGGCCGCGATCGCTAACCAACGTAGGCGGCACCTTGTTCTTCAGCGCCAACGACGGGTCCAGCGGTTACGAACTCTGGAAAAGCGATGGAACGGCCGAAGGTACGCTGCAGG
>JAGQPD010000402.1 GCA_020426865.1 Planctomycetales bacterium | reverse complement strand
GCACCGGATGCATCGCCCGCCGTTCTATGCGGGATCGCTCATATGCAGACGGACGAGGGTGTCTGGTATCCCGAAGGCGGCACTGCCGCTGTTCCTCGGGCACTGAGGAGTCTGGCCGAACGAGTTGGCGTCAAGTTCGTTACCGGCACGCAAGTGAAACGCATCGTGACGGCCGATAACCGTGTGGCTGGTTTGCAAACGGACGATGGAGATACCCATGAGTTTGACGCTGTGGTTTCCAACTCGGATGTGGTGCGAACGAACGGTGAACTGTTGGCTCCCAAGCAACGCAACCTAGCTGGCTTGCCTGGTGCAAAGGCCGAACCTGCATGTTCCGGGGTTGTTCTGTACCTGGGCTTGCGCGAGCGTTACGAGCATCTGTTGCATCACAACTTTGTGTTTTCACAAGACCCGCATCAGGAGTTCGATCAAATCTATCGACGTGGCGAACCCGCCGACGATCCGACGTGCTACCTATGTGCGCCAGGTCGGACCGATCCGTCGGTGGCGCCCAAAGGCGGAGAGGCGTTGTATGTGCTCGTTCATACACCGTATTTGCACGATCATCATGATTGGCAAGCGATGTTTCCGAAGTACCGTGAGATTATTCTGAAGAAACTGGCGGAAACCGCCAATCTCACCGATTTGGAGGATCGAATCGAGTTCGAATCGGCTCTGACGCCTGAGGATATTGACCGTCGCTACCATGTGTGGAAAGGAGCGATCTACGGTCTGGCCAGTCACGGTCGGTTCCTGGGAGCGTTTAAGTCGGCCAATAGAAACCGGGGCATTCACGGACTCTACTTGGCAGGTGGTTCGGCGCACCCTGGACCGGGTATGCCGATGGCCATGATGAGTGGCTGGATCGCGGCTGACTCGCTGGATCAAGATTTCGCGTGCGTGGGTCCCCAGGCGAATGTGAAAGTTCCAATCGGACTCGGCTCATGATCGGGGCGACCGACAGAGCGGTGGAATCTCGCGTCCGTGGTTCGCACGACGGTCGGCGAAAGGCCCAGGCATCGGCGCCGGTAGTATCGGCTTGGATGCTACGTTCCTTTGAGTGGTATGTGCGTCGCTATCTACGGACTCACTTCGATCGCGTATTGTTGGATCGAGGCGGATCGGAACCGAGCCGTCTTATTGGCGAACGGCCGCTCGTTGTGTACTTGAATCATGCGTCCTGGTGGGATCCATTGATAGGTCTCATCATTGCACGGACTCAGTTCCCTCAACGGCAACACTTCGCTCCGATTGACGCCAAGGCGTTGGAGCAGTTTCGATTTTTCAGTCGCTTGGGCTTTTTTGGAGTCGAGCAGCAGACTCGGGCAGGAGCCGCCCAGTTCTGGAGCGTCAGCACGGCGGTGCTTCAATCGCACAATGCGGCACTGTGGATCACTCCGCAAGCTGCCTTTGCCGATCCACGTGTTCGGCCTGTTCTTCTGGCTCCAGGGCTGGCCAGATTGGCTTCGCGACTTGATGGAGTGACCATACTGCCTATGGCCATCGAGTATCCGTTTTGGAATGAGCGTTTGCCGGTGGCCTTAGCGCGATTTGGCGAACCTCTTCTTTCGGACACCATGATATCGTCGGACGAATGGCAAATCCGGTTATCGTCCGCGTTGGAAGAAACGCAAGACGAGTTGGCCAAGTTTGCAGTGTCTCGCGATTTTACGAGAGGAACTCCTGTTATTCGCGGGCGACGGCGGGTGAGCGTGTTCTATGACGTATGGCGCCGTGTGCTCGGTCGGTCTGCGAATGTGCCGCTTGTGGACGAGCGCGGGAGTGAATGAGTATGTTTCTGGAGATACTGGCTGTCGCCTGCCTGCTGTT
>JAGQPD010000401.1 GCA_020426865.1 Planctomycetales bacterium | reverse complement strand
CGTGCCGGTTTCCAACAGCTGAAAATTTGCGACCGCCGCATCCAACTCGGCCTGCGCACGGGCCACCGCCAATTCAAAGTCCTTCAACTCCAGCCTGGCAATTGCCTGCCCCTTGCGCACCGTCGCTCCTGGATCAACCAGCACTTCGGCGACAACGCCTCCAACCTCGAAGTAAAGCGTCGCTTCGCGCCATGGTTCCGTTCGCCCTACGAGTGTCACCGTTTCGGCAATCGGCGTGGCAATCACTTCCACCGTTTCCACCGTACGCGTATCGCTGATTTCGAGTTCCGTTCGCGGCGAATGGCTTTGCGCGCAACCCCAGCACCCAACGATCCATACGACCGCCGTCACCGCCCGACACCCTGCTGAATTGTCCCTCGGTACCATCGCCGTTAGCAAACTCGCCTGCCGTCAACGTCTCCCCATCGCATCACTGGCCGCCAATGTCCATGCCCGGTTCGATTGTCCTTGCTGCGCCGCTTTCCACAACCCAGCTCGTCGAATTCCCATCATATACATCCCGCCAAAAAGAATCATGCCTCCTGCAACTACTGAGGCACTGAACCACCACAATTGCCGGTCGTGGGGCACAAGGAGAGCCGCCCCAACGAACTGTAATACAATCGAAACACAAAGAATTGCCGTGATAAAATGGCGCGAACGGCGTCGAATGAACCACGCCCCTAGCGGCGCCCCCACTACCACCACCGGCACGCACGCCCACCAAAACGACCAGGCCTCCCCCGACACCACCCCAGCCACACCGGCCTGCCAAAAAAAACCGACACAGGCATTGCTTGCCATCAGGATGACACTCGTCGGCGTCGCAATCTTCTCACTCACGCGGAAGTAAAGTGTTAGCATCGTAAACGTAAGGATGTCCAAACCACTGCCCACTAACCCACTAACGATTCCACCCAACACGCCAATCGCCAACAGCAATGCGCGGTCCTTCGCCCCCCATCCCCGCACACTCGATACAACACTCCGCTTCCATAACCAATTGACGGCGAATAACGCCGCCGCGAAACTCAACCAGAGACTCGTAAAGAAAATCTTCAAATACGCTGGAGGCAACCAGACACTGAACCACTGCAACCCAATCACAATCCCCAGCATGCCCCCCAATCCCGACCACAGGATCGCCTGCCAATTGACTCGGATATTCGATGAGACTATCGCAATCGTCGCAGCTGTCATCCCCACCGATTGAATCATCAGAGAAAAATCACGAGCAACACTGGGAGGAATACGAAACAACAGCGTCATAACCGGGAACGCAACCGCCCCACCTCCTTCACTGGTCGCTCCAGCAACAAACGAACCCAAGCACATCGTGATTGACATCGGCCAACCGTCAGCCAATGCCGACCATTTGCCCGCGGCCGTGATTGCGGTACCCCACACAGTCCACACGCACAACACGAGCATCCAAGGTCGAATTTCTTTAACATTCGGTTTCTTGAACATTTCACGCCTTGCTCCCGCCGCCTGTCGCGCGTGCCGACATCGTGACTTCTATTCAAATTGGACCAAAGCCCTTCGTAAAGACTCAGGAATTGGCGTCGCTACCGTCCTTTCCCCATCACGACGCATACAAGCTACCTCGTGCTCACCCTTCGCAATCAGTTCCGCTTCGGCGACGCTACCGTCCGTCCGATAATACTCAAAGCTCAGCGCTATTCGGTTCTGTCGGATGGAGGCCAAACGCATTCGTACCGAAATCTCGTCGAATGCATGCAACTCACTCCCGTAGTCGCAACTGCAACGTACCGTTACCAGCGCAAGTCCCTCCTGAAGCTGTTTGATGATATCGGGAGCATGATCACGCAGGAACATTTCGCGGCAACGTCCTTGCCAGCGAAGATGATTCAAGTAATAAACGTTCCCCACCAGGTTCGTCTCTTCGAAGGCCACGACGTGCCGATATTCGTAACAACGCGTCATACCGTCTGCTCATCCGATTTCTCGTAGATTTCTGTCACGTCTGCGGAACTCCAATCGGCCCCTTCACGATCGGAACTGCCGGTGACCGCCGTGACGGGCGCTCGACGATCCACAGCAATCGCAAACACGTTCCCAATACCCGCCCCGTCCGCCGATGACGAACTCGACGCGAAAAAGACCGTAGGAATGGCGAATTTCCCGCAGTGGAACAGCACCCACTCATCACCGTGGGGTTCATCAAACGTGATTGACAACGATCCCAATAGTCCGCATTTCTTCACCGACTCGATGACGCACCAGATTCTGGTAGCAACGACGTCGATGGGCTCGCCGGTGGAACGCGTTACGCTTGCCACCAGTGCCGAATACTCTTGTCCCAACATTTCTTCCCACACGATTGGATCTCTCGCGACGACGCTTTCCACATCGCAACCGATCCGCCCGCGACTGACCACCACCATCGACATGTCGTCACTATGTGAGATACTGATCTGCTCGTCGGAACCACAGATCTCCGGCTTGCCATCAGGGCGGTGCAGAATTTGCCGCGGCCGTCCCAACGCGAACGAAACGGCCTCCTCCAGTTGTTGACGCTGACTCATCTCCGTCGCACTTTGGCGATTTAGAATTTGCACCTGCACCAAAGCGCCAACGCGTTCCTCGATACGACGCTGAATGTGCGTCCCCCAGACGACCGACGGCATTTCAGAGGGCGACTTGACGTTACCCACGCGCTGCAAGGTCAGTCCGGTCCATCGCTCGCGCAGCCGCCCGTCACTGGTCACAACCTCCACATCGTAGCAGAGCTTCTCTCCATCGTCCCACTGCTCGACGGCAAACACTTCATAGTGATCGTCTTCCACTTCCGGACACACGACGAGGCTCTCGATGCGGACCGGCAGCACGGTCACGTGCGGGATGCAGGCCTGAATCGCATGGATCGCGGCGTCTCTCACCGCGGGATCACCCAACAAGAGCTGGTGGGGCATAAACGATGCAAACCACTGTTCCTTGGCAACAGCGAGGACCCGCGCGTGACACTTTCGCGCCGACAATCCGAAATACTTCGCCACTCGCTGAAACCGCCCGCGATGAAAGAGAACATCGGCGTAAAGCGGGGCCGCACTTGTTGCCTCTGCTGGCGACTCCACATCGCCATTGGTCGACGTTCTCGCGACATTACTCCACACCAACCGCGGCCGCAGCAGTAGTTCGTCTAACGCTGTCTCGTCATGATAAACCATGCGCGCCCGAAAATCGTCGGTGTGAAATCGACTGTTGCTGTCCCGAATGGCAAACCGAAAGCAATCGCCATTCTCCCTCACACCGCACACGCGCAACGTTGTCGCACCGGCTCCGTTAACTGCAACCGGACGCTCAAGCAGCACGTCAACAAACTCAATGGCCGCCGGACTTTTCTCTTTCGCCAAAGCGGCTGCAACTTGCGCCATCGCCTCAAATGATACGACGGCAGGTAACAGTGGGGTGCCATCGTAGGCATGCTCGGCCAAGTACGGATCATTGAACAGCGTCAATTCACTATCGGCAACCAACTCTACGCCCGGAACGTGGTACTTGACATCCTCCAGGAATCTCAGCAGGGGCAATTCGTCCTTCTCGAACAACAATGTCCGTGGCTCGCCAAACCTTCCCGCGGCGACAACCCCCGCCGCGAAACGATCGCTTTGCAGCAACTTCTCGAACATCTCGACTCCATCATCCGTGCCGATCGGCGTAATACCCTGCAATCGCAACGACTCAAGTGTCCCCAGACGCTCGCCCATCCCTACGCCGGACCATACCGACCATTCCATGGTCACGCACCGACACAACGGATGCCCGCTTTGCCACTGTTGCGTCACCTGAGCCAGCCACGTATTCGCAAGTGCGTAGTGCGTTTCGCCAACCATGCCGGTTCGAGCGATGACGGAGCCGAACGATATCAGCAGTTTCAAACTTGGACCGTCGATTTCCGTCAATAGCCACTTCAGCCCCTCAACCTTGGGCTTTACCGTTTCCACAAAATCATCGACCGTCAGCTGCTCACATAGCGCCGGGCGATTTACCCCTGCGGCGTGCAAAATGGCCGTCACATCGCCATATTTGCGGCGTACATCCGTAACCAGTCGCCGAACCGCTTCCTCATCTGCCAGATCAGCTGTTACGTAATGGGCGTTGCACCCAGCATTTCGGAATCGCGCCAAATTGCGTTTTACTTCATCATCGTCATTGCTGGCGGTGCGCCCCACAAGAACGACGATCGCGTCAGTGCCCCGAGCCAGTGACAGTCCGCATTCGGCTCCAATCCCTCGAGCCCCGCCGGTAACCAATACGACATCGGCCGCCGATAACTCAACGGAGGCCTGAGGTTCGTACGCCGCGACGCGGAGTCGCGGAACATGGCGAATTCCACGGTCGTCGAAGTAGACCTCGTGATAATCGTGATCCGCCGCCATCAGTTCGCGAGCAATTATCCCACCCAACCATCCGCAGTCGGCCGCTTGATCCCCCTCCCGTCGCCGGGCGATCCGCACCAACAGAATTCGATCTCGCGGAAACTCGCAGGCAACACTGCGTATCGCTCCGCTACCGCCAAAACCATCGTCAACAACGACCAGCGGAATCGCCACTCCCTTGGCCGCGGCCACGCGCTTACGCCAAGCCGTGACCCCCTCAATCACCAAGGCTGCGTGCCGAACGTCCGGCGTGTCAGGCAACATGATCAATACACCATCTGCCGTCTGGCTTCGATTCAGCAACGCGATGATCTCATTTGTCACCGCCTGGTCCTGCAGCTGGCAGACGTGCTGCCACCCCATGCGCGACGATTCCCTGGACGGTTGATCCAGGGTGACACTTGACAGATGCGCGTCGCAATGATTATCGGTGTGCAATTCAGCATGCCGTTGCTCCGGCATATCACGCCGAATGAGTACCTCTTCAAAGAAGGAAAACCACTCTCCGACTCCCGACACGGTTGCCTCGCTCGCTGCGGCGGGCGAGCAATGTTCGGCGGTCGCAAGTTCGTCCAACGCGGCAGCCACCTCCGCCACCGTCGCCGTCGCAAACTCAGTGGCAGCAACAGGAGGCGGAAGATTGAGCGATCGAGCGGCCTCGACGACCAACTGACCAACGGCGATCGAACTGAGGTGCAAGTCACGCATCAATCGTAGGTCGTTTGTTATCAGATGAACTGGCAGTTCGACGCGCTGTGCCAAGATCTCGCGAACGGCATCAAGCGTACTCCGACCGTCCCGCGCGTTGCCCCCATCGTTGCCCCCATCATTCCCCCCCTCGCTGGCAATCGCACAACAGAGACTCGCCGGTGCCACTTCCTGTGTTTTCCCTTCCTC